>DATNQP010000574.1:0-10724 GCA_036703965.1 Leptolyngbyaceae cyanobacterium | reverse complement strand
ACCTCCTCCCCTAGCTGTTGTACCAGTAACCAGACATACCACCGGGAACAAACATGGAGTAGAAATTGTGGTCTGTGTCTGTGAAAGATACAAATTACCGATACGACCATGTTTGAAAGGTGTTGTTGAAAACATTTATCTGTTGAGTTTAGCCACGATTACAGGTGACACAGCTATGACGATTTCAGGGGCTTCTATATTGGCAGGGGAGCAACACCATAACACCAAGTAGGAGCCTTTTCGTTACTATACTGGGCAAGCAGATGATCTTAGGAGAAGAAAAATTGCATGAAGGAGGGCAGCAAGTACCAGCCACTCCTCGAATTTTTGTGTGGCAGCAATCAAAGTGAAGTCATCCTCACCTTTGCTGAAATCGAGGCTCTGATGAATAACCCCTTGCCCGACTCAGCAAAGAGTAAACGGGTATGGTGGAGCAATCGCAGCAAAGGCGCTCTGCAAGCCTCAGCCTGGATGGAAGCAGGATATCGCGTTGAGGATGTGGATCTGGATAGGCAACAAGTGACACTTCGTAAACCTACTACTGACTACCAAGTTCAGCGAGTGGGTGACACCGTACTGTGGAATAGTGAACTGATCAAAGCACTACGTCTTCACATAGGTCTGACACAAGCCCAGTTTGCAAAAAAGCTAGGTGTGCGACAGGCAACAGTTAGCCAGTGGGAAAACAAAGCATACGAGCCGACCTTAGCTACATCAAAATATCTGACCCTAATTGCAGAGCAGGCTGGATTCCGAGTCATAGAAGAAGGCTAAAAAATTCAAAGCAATTTCAAGGAGAGTATTTGCATATTAATACTTTACCGAATATATTGTCTATAGGAGTACTGACAATATATTCGGTAAAGCATGAATGAAACAGCAGCGAACTCAAAGCCTATTTACTTTTCCCATAACAGCAACATCTCGGATAAGGCAGACCTAACCCCCCAACCTCCTCACTAAAGCTCCGGTTCCCTCGCAGGGAAGGGAGAGCAAGACTCCGCCGTGAGCAACAAATTTGTTCTTGTTCCCTCTCCTCGTAGGAGAGGGTTAGGGAGAGGTTCTTCATCCAATACCTAACAACCATGCAACGCCTACGCCAGCGCATCAACCCCAAAACCTTCGTCATCACCCTCAGACAAATCGCCAAACACCTGAAAATCCAGCAAGAGCGCATCCTCAACTGGGAAAAATGGCACAACGTCCTTTGGATACACATCCAAGGACTCGGCGGTTACTTCGTCAGTTACCGCAAATTAGAACAGTGGATTGCCGCCTGTCGCGCCCTAATTGGCTGCTGTCCCAACTTAAGTACCCTCAACGCCCTTTGGCAGTCCATTGTGCAAGAGGCACAGCGCTATACCGAAGATGCGATCGCTCGACTCCAAGCCATGTGGCAGCAACGATACACCGATTTATCCAGTCGTTAACAGACTTAAAAGGTCAGAAGCCAGCATCAAGTTGTCCAGTCTTCCTGCTGACTTCTGGCTCCCCAATCAATAAGAGGAGACTTTAACAATGGTAAAACCAAGCTGTCGAACTGACAGCCTCTCTACCTATCAAAAAAGCCACCAGCAAGCCTTAGAGAATGACCTCAAATTAAAGTTGGAGGAAGCCTCATGAAACCCCGTCCTCTGACTGAGCCAGAGCAAACTTTGATCGACCTCTACGCTTACTGTCAACTAGGGATGACCCCGCAGCAGTTTTATGCCAAATGGCAAGTGAATCACGAGGTAATTGCCTTGATCTGCTCTCGCTCCATGTCTACCGTCCGAGGCTGGTTCACAAGAGGTGCAAACTATCGCCGTCCGCAACCTGCTGATCTGCGTCATCTCGCCTTAATGGACTTCCTTTTAGAGCATTACGAGGACATTCCCGAACAACTGTTAAATGCCCTGTGTTCTCCTAAGCGCAACCCATAGGCATCCGAACTTTAGGGATTAGGTTTTTCAATAAAAGGTAGTGCTGAATTAACCCTAACTAACAACGCGATCGCTTTACAACTAAAGAGAATTAGAGAATTTATGCTGATTCCGACCCAGTTGCTTGGCACGATACATCGCCGTATCGGCTTTCTTAATTAAGGTCTCGTCTACTTCACCATCAAAGGGATAGATGCTAATCCCAATACTGACCGTCACAAAAATATTTTGCCCTTCCAAGATAAAAACTTGAGACAGTGTCTCTAAAATCTTTCCTGCAACAATGGCAGCATATTCTGCCTGAGGAATCCCAGGAAGAATCACTGTAAACTCATCACCACCCAGTCGCGAAACAATATCACTACCCCGTAAGCTATTGATGAGTCGCTGGGCAACGACTTTCAGCAGCTGGTCGCCAGTGTCATGTCCTAGGGTGTCATTCACTTGTTTAAATCCATCCAAATCAAGAAACATCAGCGCGACCAGCTGATTATTACTACGCGCCCAAGTCAAAGACTGACTCAGGCGTTCGTAGAACTGTTTGCGATTGGCAAGACCGGTTAGAGGGTCGTGATAAGCCAGATAACGCAATCGGTCTTCTGAAAGTCTCAGTTCAGTGTTGGAACGAGTTAACTCTGCTGCTGCTCGTCTTAGTTCTTGCTCTGTTCGCTTGCGCTGTGTGATGTCTCGGATAACACCCACTAAGAAGAGATTACCAGCCGCGTCTTTGTGGAGGGACTTTTTTGTAGCAATCAAGTGAGTGGTTCCAAAAGCATCGGTCAATTCCTCTTCAGTTTCCTGAGCTTCACCCGTCTGAAAAATCAGTTCATCTTCAATCCAAAAAGCATCTGCTTGGTGTCGAGGAAAAATATCATAGTCTACCTTTTCCATTAAGGTCTCAAGCGGATAGCCAATGAACGTACAATACGCCTGATTCAAAATAATCCAGCGATGTTCTTTGTCTTTGACAAAAACTGGGTCAGCAATGGTATTAATGATTGTCTGCAAAAATTCTTTGGATCGCTTTAATTCTTCCTGTAGGTAGGCAATATGGCTAGTGATGAGAGCCGCAGACCCCAAAAGCCCTAAGAATCCAGGGACAAGGGGCAACCACCAACCAGCCAAAAAGGCTAGGTAACAGCTACCGCTTAAGGACGCACCAGCGAGGAGGAGAGCCGCAGATGCACGAAGACGCGATCGCACTCGCCAGATGAGAGTAGCACCCAGACTAGACCAACCGAAAATCCACAGCCATTCCACCGGCTCCCACCAAGGGTTGATGACAGGACGCCCGTCGAGGGCAGTACTAAGGATTTGACTGACAAAACTGGCTTGCAGATCGACACCAGAAATCGGCTCGACTTCCCCGATTAGTTGGCTGCTATAGGGGGTGTAGAAAAAATCCTTGAGGCTAGGTGCTGTTGACCCAATCAGAACAACATGCGATCGCACCCAACTTGGGTTGACTCGGTCTGTCAGGACATCTACCACTGAGACAGTGCGAAAGCTAGCGGCGGGTCGAAAATTGGCTAAAACTTGATAACCTTTAGTGTTCGCCCGCACATAGCCGCCGTCATTTGCCTTGAAAGAGCGGAAGACACCCGAACCTAGCTGCAAATACTGGGGATTGCTTTGCGCCTTTTGGGGGGTAATACCTTCTGCTTTTAAATAAATCAACGCTAGCTGGAGTGCAAAACTTTTACGGGCTTCACCATCCACATGCCAATAGAGCAAACTGCGACGTACCTTGCCATCGGCATCAACAACAACATTATTGAAACCAACCTGTTGGCGTTGACTTAACACAGGTGGCCCAGCAACAGCCAAGCTCCTTTTATCCTCAATTTTCTCGATCCCAATCAAGTTGGGGATAGTTTCACACGCTTTAACAAACTCTCCATGACCCGGCTCAACCGGAAGATCGCGATAAATATCCAAACCAATGGCGCGTGGCTGATAGGCATTTAATTTTTCAAGCAGCTGGCTCATGACCTTGTCGGGAATCGGCCATTGCCCTACTTGCCGCAAATCCGCCTCATTAATTTCAACAATGAGGATGCGCTCATCAATGGGTTCTGGGGGACGCAGACGAAACAGCTGGTCTAAGGCAGCCAATTCTGATGCCTGTAGTATTCCAATCAAGCGCAGGAGAATGATAGCGCCTGTGACACCAGCCGAGGTCATCAATACTTGGTGTTCTTTTTTAGCCCACCGCTTCAGCCTGTGACCGAGACTTGCTTTTAACATCTGCTTGACGATTATCCCAAGGGTGCAGATATATACAACATCTGGCGAGAGGTTGATTTAAGATTTTTATATTTTCCAGTCAAAAACTTTATTGAGTCAGCAGATGCACTTATCCAGGTTAATAGTTCTGTAGCTTATTGACAGACTTTTATAGAAATCAAGCATATTAATCCCACAACTTCTAAATGTAGGATTAATTGCTCTGTTGGCAGTCGTAGGTTAACAACTTTATTCGCAGTGGAACAGTTCCTAGGGAATTGTTCCTGTAATTGCTACTTTAGCCAATGCTAACCGGCTGGCAAAGTGTACTTAAAGTTGCGAGGACCCTGATAGGCCGTTAAATCAGCGAGTTCTTCCAAGGTTTTGATACCCGAGGTCAATTTTCCATTAATTTCCCAGCTGGGAAAAGCTTGAACTCCAGCATTCTTACAGGATTGGGGCTGGGCGTTTCGACCATCAGGGGCACATTCAACGTGATTGATTTCATCGTATGCCTGTTTTCCAAAAAGCTGCTTCTGCTCGTAGCAATGGGGACACCAATAAGCAACGTATGCCTTAACACCAACTTGTTTAAGATGACGCGCTAGAGCAATTTCTGCTTCACCCGATGTTGTCGTAATTTCCCAACCGACTCCCGGTTTTGGCGCACCAGAGCCTAGTGTAATCGGCGTGCGAGTGCCTCCCGCTGTTGTCACAGGACTACCGATCTTGGAGTAGACGCCTAGAGTACTAATCAGCGTCACCATCCCAACAACAATGCCGACGAAGAAAAGTTGGCCCACATCCTCCCAACTGCGACCAATAAAAGTCAGCGTTAACAGGCTTAGGGAGAATAAAGCGGAGCCGAGGCAGTACAGACAGACGGCTTGGATTTTAAACGCTAACAGATACATCAGGTAGCCACTGAAAACCGTCATCGCCGTTGCCCCGGCAAACAGCAGCAGCCAAGACCAATCTTCTAATTTTGAGCGGAGTTCTTTGTTCTGCTCTGAGTTCACGGCTAGAGGAGCTAGGGCAAACGTTGCCATACTGGTGTAAGCGAGGAAGCCAAACAAAGTCAGAGGCAGACCAAAAACGGTGGCATAAGGGCTGGAGAGGACGTCATTACAGCTGGAAGCACTTGCCGCAGCGGCACTAGCGGTGCAAGCAACAGTACTACCGGTGAGTTTAACCACAGTTAAGTAAGCGGTTAACAGGGCACCCACAATAGCGATCGCGCCTATCAGCTGACGAGACCAGCGATGAATCCAGGGAGCAGAACGTCGGCGACTCATAATTAGGGATTAGGGACTAGGGACTAGGGATTAGGGATTAGGGATTAGTAGAAGAGTAAGTAAGAACTATCAACTACTACGAATGTAACTTTACCGAAGAAATTGGTTTTGATTCGACTTTGGTAGAAACGCTCCGTCGAGCCGCTTCTACAAATTGACTGACGCGAATCGGGTCAATGGGTTGCTCGATCCGTCCGCGCCGCTTTAGGGAACTTGAGACAATAACGCCGTCAGCTGCTTGCATCAGGGTGGAAATGTTTTCCCAGTTAGCACCACTCCCAATAAAAACGGGTGTCCCATTGGCAGCAGCACTAGCCAGCTCCAAGTCTTCCAGACTGGGAGGGCTACCCGTTGCCCAACCTGAAAGAATGACGCCATCGGCTAAGCCCCGTTCGATGGTTTCTTGCACCGCTGTGGTGAGATTCGGAGAACCCAGGGGTCGCGCATGCTTGACGAGAACATCTGCCAAAATTTTGACCTCGCTGCCCAGTTCCCGGCGGTAGCGGAGCAGTTGATGCGCCTGTCCCTCAATCAACCCCTGGTCAGTTGCCATGATCCCGGTGAGGACATTGACACGGATAAACTGGGCGTGGACGCAGGTGGCGATCGCTAAGGCACTTTGAGCATCATTGCGTAAAACATTGATCCCCAGTGGCAGCGTTACCAGATTCATCAGCCGCTCAACAATTAGCGTCATGGCACTGACAACAGCGGGATCGACCTGGTTTTTTGTAAATGGGGCGTCAAAAAAATTCTCAACGATCACGCCATCAACGCCCCCAGAAGCTAGTGCCGTCACCTCCTGCTCTGCCCGATCAATGACAGCTTTCAGGCTCCCTCCCCAGCGGGGAGATGTTGGGAGCGGCAGCAGATGAACAACGCCAATAATTGGATTCGGTGTCTTGAAAATTTGATGTAAGTTCACTTATCTACCTGAAAACACCGGCTACTTTCTGCCCTACTGTAATTTTCTCCCCTAAGGGGTCAGGGCGGCAGTGGCATAAATAGCTCTACTTGTGTTGGATATCTCAATAAAATTTTATCTACAATAAGGAACGGGGTTTGTGAAAGGATAAGGAACATCCGGACTGATAGAGTGTGGGTGAACCAAAAAGCTCCAATGAGGTAAAATGCTCCTCGACGTGAGCTATCCCCCACTCTATTGATCCATAAATTGATAACCGCATGGGCAACAAGCCAACAATTGCAATTTCTCACTTGGGCTGCGAAAAAAATCGCATCGATACGGAACACATGCTGGGCTTGCTCGTCCAGGCAGGCTATAATGTAGATACAAATGAAGAACTAGCTGATTACGTTATTGTAAATACCTGTAGTTTCATTGAAGAGGCTCGGGCAGAATCTGTCCGTATACTGGTAGAACTGGCGGAAGCCGATAAAAAAATTGTCATCACTGGCTGTATGGCACAACACTTCCAAGAGGAACTATTAGAAGAGTTACCAGAGGCAGTAGCAGTGGTGGGAACCGGCGATTACAATAAAATCGTTGATGTGATTCAACGTGTAGAAGTCGGTGAAAGGGTTAAGCAAGTTTCAGCTGAACCGAGCTACATCGCGGATGAGACAACGCCGCGCTATCGGACGACCTCCGAAGGCGTTGCTTACCTACGTGTAGCTGAAGGGTGTGATTACCGCTGCGCCTTCTGTATTATTCCTCATCTCCGGGGAAACCAGCGATCGCGCACAATTGAATCCATCGTCGCGGAAGCCGAACAATTGGCATCCGAAGGCGTCCAGGAATTGATTTTAATTTCCCAAATCACCACCAACTATGGTTTAGACCTCTACGGCGAACCAAAGTTAGCGGAACTGTTGCGGGCGTTAGGCAAAGTAGACATCCCCTGGATTCGGATGCACTATGCCTATCCGACTGGTTTGACCCCATCAGTAATTCAAGCGATTCAGGAAACACCCAATGTTCTTCCTTACCTGGATTTGCCCCTACAGCACTCCCATCCAGAAATGCTCCGCGCCATGAATCGACCCTGGCAGGGACAGGTGAATGACGCAATTATTGATCGCATCAAGACAGCGTTACCAGATGCAGTACTGCGCACAACCTTCATTGTCGGGTTTCCTGGCGAGACGGACGAGCACTTTGAACACTTGCTGCAATTTGTCCAGCGCCATGAGTTTGACCATGCAGGCGTCTTCACCTTTTCTCGTGAAGAGGGAACACCCGCCTACAACTTGCTTCATCAGCTGCCCCAAGATGTTATGGATGCCCGTCGGGATGCCCTGATGGAAGCCCAGCAACCCATCTCGTTGAAAAAAAATCAAGGAGTTGTGGGAAAAGTGGTAGATGTCCTGATTGAGCAAGAGCATCCCTCCACGGGAGAATTGATTGGTCGCTCTGCCCGGTTTGCTCCAGAGGTAGATGGATTGGTCTATGTCCAAGGCGATGCCCCCTTGGGAACAATCGTGAAAGTGGAAATTACGGATGCAAATATTTACGACCTGTATGGTTCTGTAGTCCCTAGTCAGTTGTCAGTTCTGTATGAAGGGTTACAGGGGGCAAAAGGATTGCCGGTGGCAGGTTAACGGGTTACAGGTTATCTAGCAAACCTCCAACCTTCCAACCTTCAACTATTGAGAACCTTCAACATCCTAACCCTACAAGTTTCAACTGTCTGACAACTGACAACCGCTCGCTAAAAACAGAAAAAAACTAACTAACGAACAACAAATTATGACCCTTTCCTTCAAAAGCCTGGGACTGTCTGAAGCTGTCGTCCAGCAAGTAGAAACATTAGGCTTCACGACACCCACTGCAATCCAAGTACAAGCGATTCCCGAACTGCTCAATGGACGCGATGTAGTTGGTCAATCCCAAACTGGGACCGGCAAAACAGCGGCTTTTTCGCTACCAATGTTGGAGCGAATCGATCTCGACAGCCGGGTAGTACAAGCCTTAATTCTGACGCCGACGCGGGAATTGGCTTCTCAAGTCACTGACGCAATTCGCAGCTTCAGCGGTAACCGCCGCTTGGGAATCCTGACAGTCTGCGGCGGTCAGTCGATGGAGCGCCAAATTCGTGAGCTAAAACGAGGTGTCCAGGTTGTAGTAGGTACACCAGGACGGATAATCGATTTGCTCGACCGGGGTGACCTCAAGCTAGATCAGATCAAGTGGGTAGTCCTGGATGAAGCCGATGAAATGCTGAGCATGGGCTTTATCGATGATGTCAAGAAAATCCTCAAACAAGCACCCGCTGATCGTCAGACCACTTGTTTCTCGGCGACAATGCCGCGCCCGATTCGGGAGTTGATCGCCAAGTTTTTGCGATCGCCTGTCACCGTAACAGTAGAGCAACCCAAAGCTACACCATCACGGATTGAGCAGCGGGTTTACATGGTACCCCGTGGCTGGTCAAAGCCGAAAGCTCTCCAACCCATTTTGGAATTGGAAGACCCAGAAGCCGCGTTAATCTTTGTACGCACACGACGAGCTGCTGCCGAACTGACAAGCCAATTACAATCAGCCGGTCACAGTGTCGATGAGTACCACGGCGACCTTAGCCAGTCCCAACGGGAGCGATTGTTATCCCGGTTCCGCAGCGGTCAAGTGCGCTGGGTTGTGGCGACAGATATTGCCGCACGCGGTTTAGATGTCGATCACCTCACTCATGTGATTAATTACGACCTACCCGATCAGGTGGAAAGCTACATTCACCGTATTGGTCGTACAGGTCGCGCTGGAAAAACAGGGATAGCTATTTCTCTGATTCAATCCTTTGACCGGCGTAAGCTGAACCTGATTGAGCGGAAAGTGCGGCAAACCTTGGACGTAACCCGAATTCCGACTCGTTCGCAAATTGAAGGGCGGCGCTTAGAAAAACTGCAAGACCAGTTGCGGGAAGCCCTAGCCGGTGAACGCATGGCGTCCTTCCTACCGGTGGTGCGAGATTTGAGTGAGGAATATGATCCCCACGCGATCGCGGCAGCAGCGTTGCAAATGGTCTATGACCAAACTCAACCCGCTTGGATGGCACCCGATGTAGAAACCCCTGTGGAACGGCCAAAAATCATCAAACGTCGGCTAGATAGCCCCGAAACCTCTGTGGCACCAAACCGGTCACGGTAAACTAAAGGTTGTTGATTGTTTGTTCTTAGGAGTCGTTTTCTCACTAGCCAATAATCAACAATCAACAACCAATAACCAATAACCAACAACTAACAACCAAATTGTGGCTTCTAGTCTGTCTGCTGCCCATTCCTCTACCTTTGGGGACGCTGCCTCCAGGCGTCTCAACTGGCCGGGTCTAATTGAAGCTTACCGTCCTTATTTGCCGGTAACTGACTCGACTCCAGTAGTAACACTGCTGGAGGGGAACACTCCTCTGATCCCCGTCCCAGTGATCGCTAAAGCTATTGGTAGAGGGGTGCGCGTGCTGGTGAAATACGATGGTCTTAACCCTACCGGTAGCTTTAAAGACCGGGGGATGACAATGGCGATTTCTAAGGCAAAGGAAGCAGGAGCTAAAGCCGTTATTTGCGCCAGTACTGGCAACACCTCGGCAGCGGCAGCTGCCTATGCTCGTCGCGGCGGGATGCAAGCGTTTGTGCTAATTCCTGATGGTTATGTGGCACTGGGCAAGTTGGCGCAGGCGTTACTTTACGGTGCTCAAGTACTGGCGATTAAAGGAAATTTCGACCAGGCATTGGAAGTGGTTCGGGAGATGGCATCAAGCTATCCCGTCACCCTGGTCAACTCAGTTAATCCCTATCGGTTAGAAGGTCAGAAGACAGGGGCGTTTGAGATAGTGGACAATCTGGGGGATGCACCGGATTGGCTTTGTATCCCAGTCGGCAATGCGGGGAATATAACAGCATACTGGATGGGATTTTGTCAATACCATCAGCAGGGGAAATGCGATCGCTTGCCCCGAATGATGGGATTTCAAGCATCTGGAGCATCTCCCCTCGTTACCGGCAAAATGGTTCCTCATCCTGAAACCCTGGCAACAGCGATTCGGATTGGTAACCCCGCTAGTTGGGAGAAAGCGATCGCCGTGCAACAATCGAGTCAAGGGCAATTTAATAGCGTCACCGATGACGAAATTCTCGATGCTTATCGGCTGCTGGCATCCGAAGAAGGAATTTTCTGTGAACCGGCTAGTGCAGCCTCGGTTGCGGGTTTATTGAAAGTAAAAGACCAGGTACCCACAGGAGCGACAGTGGTGTGTGTGCTTACCGGCAATGGTTTGAAAGACCCAGATACTGCAATTAAACACAGCAATAACCAATTCATGCAGGGAAT
>DATNQP010000573.1:0-17625 GCA_036703965.1 Leptolyngbyaceae cyanobacterium | reverse complement strand
ACTGACTTGGGTGTTCTAAATCCAGCTGTTCCTAGTAATCGGGAAGGCTTGATTTTAGCGATTTTCCTGATCGTGGTCGCCATCATTGGTAAGGTAGTTACTGGTTTGACAGTATTCGGTCAACCCGGAATCAATCGACTGGCTATTGGTGTGGGCATGATTCCTAGGGGCGAAGTGGGGCTGGTCTTTGCTGGTGTCGGCTCGGCAAGTGGTGCCTTGTCAGAAGCCACAGAGGCGGCGATTATTATGATGGTCATTTTGACTACCTTTATCGCACCCCCCCTACTACGATTTGTGTTTCAGGAGCCAGAGTCGGATACTACTTCATCACAAATGCCTGCCTTAGACGGTGTCAAGACAGAAGCGATAGCGAAGCGGGGCGCTACCGCGCCCATCGCAGTGGAACAAACTGCCAACTCTCAGGCGGAACCTGAGGAAGATGAAACGGTGCAAGAGCCAAAGAAAGGTGGGTGAAAACTCACTTTTTGAGTTAGCACGGGACTGCTTTCATCTTCTTTACGGACACCAAAGCTGTATTTTTGATTTAGGAAAACCCATGTATACTATTTCTCCTGAAACTTAAATTTGCCAGTCTACGTCCCAGAGGTTGACTGTCTTAAGCAGACAGATACCAACTGGTCTGCATTGTTGGGTGCGCGGCGAAGAGCTTGAGTCAGGGTTGGAACAAAAGCGCAGTTGGCACTTGTGGCTTTGTATTGACAAACGTGAGAAAATCTGCATTCTTTTCACGCCCGCAACGGTCTTGAGCACAGTCAATTACCAAACCGCTCTCTCGATGCAGCACCGCACTTTTAACAGGAGCAATAATTGTGAGATTTCGCTGGCTACTGCTACTTCCCAGCTTATTGAGTGTTTTGTTGTTTTCAGCTGCCGCACAAGCGCGTCAACTCGTATCTTGGCGTTTTGATAGTAATCAGAATCGGCTGGTATTTACCACAGACGCTGGAGTTCAACCCAAGGCACAACTGATTGCCAATCCAACGCGCGTGGTTATTGATTTGCCTGGAATTAGCCTGGGACGCCCAACGGCGAATCAGCAGCTAAGAGGCGCGATTCGAGAAATTCGAGTGGGGCAAGTTGACAACCAGACGACTCGAATTGTGATTGAATTAGCCCCCGGCTACACTCTAGACCCCCAGCAGGTAAAATTCCGGGGAGCTTCGGCGAGTCAATGGTCGGTGGACTTACCAACGCCCCAACGGATAGGACCGCCGCCTAAAGAGCAGCCGCAAAGCAGATTGCCGCTGCCCCCCGCCAATAATCCTCCAGATACTCAATCCTCCCAACCGCTGCCCCCAGATTCAGTCGCAACGTCGGGACTTCAACTGGACGGTTTTCAGGTGACAAGGGATGGATTTTTCATCCGCACCAGTGGTAGTGGTGAACCCAAAAATATTAAGGTGAAGCGGAGTCGCGATCGCCAAAACATTGATATTGAGCTGGAAGGTGCCAGCCTTTCAAGGAATCTCCCGGCACAAGATTTGGTGGTAAATCGTTACGGCGTCAGTCGAATTCAATTGCAACAGACAACAGCCTCACCGCCTATTGTCCGGATGACTTTGAACGTCACAAAAGAAAGCCCCGATTGGCAGGCGTCTTTTAATAAGACAGGAGCAATCATCGTTTTGCCTCAGGGAAGGACTGCCTCCAGTTTGGAGAATCCCTCTAGAGAACCGAATAATCCGCTGGTATCTGTTCCACCTTCGTCGGGAACACCGACTCGACCGCTTCCCGTATCTAATACCAGTCAATTGGTCACGATTCAGGCGGTTGAACTGGCGAACAATGGTACTCAGCTGTTGATTAGGGCTGATCAACAGCTGAGAGCTACTACCACCTGGGACGCCAGCGCGAATTCGTACCGTATCACTATTCCTGGCGCTCGACTAGCTGATCAGGTTAGAGGACCCCAACTGAGTGCCACCAGCCCTTTGTTACGGGTACTGCTCCGGCAGCAAGACTCACGTACAGTCGTGATTTTGGTACAACCTAGCACAGGAACCCGAATTGGAGAGCTTAATCAGCTCACTGACCAGCTTTTAGCACTGCAACTGCAACCAGCAATAGCTGCACAGCCCCCTATTAGCAGCACGATTCCTGTGCCACCGCCTGACCGGACTACGCCTGTACCGCCTGATAGGACGACGCCGTCAATCCCATCACCGAGAATTCCCAATGGTCGGGTTATTGTCGTTGTCGATCCGGGACACGGCGGCAAAGACCCTGGAGCGATCGGCATTGGAGGGTTGCGAGAGAAGGATATCATCCTGCCGATCGCGCAACAGGTAGCATCCATATTACAGCAACAGGGCATCCAAGCCGTGCTGACGCGAGATAGTGACTACTTCGTTGAGCTCGGACCACGAGTAGACATGGCTGAGCGAATGGGTGCTGATTTATTTGTTAGTATCCACGCCAATTCCATCAATCTCAGCCGGCCTGATGTTAGCGGCTTAGAGACGTATTATTACTCAAGCGGTCAGCGTCTTGCCGGGACAATCCACAACAGTATTTTGCAGAGTCTCGATATTAAAGACCGGGGCGTTCGACAGGCACGGTTTTATGTTCTGAGAAAATCCTCAATGCCGTCGGTTTTGGTGGAAGTGGGTTTTGTCACAGGTCGAGAGGATGCTGCTAAGTTGTCAAATCCGGATTACCGCAACCAGATGGCGCAAGCGATCGCTCGCGGCATCCTCCAGTATATTCAGCAGAATAGTTAGACGTCTTTTGAATAAAGCAAACACGGTGCCCAACTTCTTTACCTCCTACTCCAACGACTCTCACCGGCAAAACACACCGGACACCCCATTCGAGGAAAGTTTTAAACCTACCTTTACCTCAAGGGAAGAACCGCAGCGAAGCAGCATCGGTATTTTCGATAGCGGTGTTGGTGGTCTCACCGTTTTGAGAGAACTCTACCGGCAACTCCCCAATGAATCGATTCTTTACTTTGCTGACACAGCGCGGCTACCCTACGGGACAAGGTCGCGTCATGAAATCTTGCAGTTCTGCTTCGAGATTGTCAGTTGGATGGTGCAGCAGGGTGTTAAGATGGTTGTTTTGGCATGCAATACCAGCGACGCCTTGGCACTAGAAGCATTGCGTCGTGAGTTTAATCTGCCAATTTTAGGGCTAATTCTACCGGGGGCTCGCGCTGCTGTTCAACACGGTCGTCGTATTGGAGTGATTGCCACCCCAGCGACCGCCGCTAGCAATGCTTATCGCCGTGCCATATTGGAAGTTGAAGCCACAGCCCAAGTCTGGCAAGTAGGCTGCCCGGAGTTTGTACCGTTGGTCGAGCAAAACCGCTTGTATGACCCTTACACAGCGGAAGTAGCACGGCAGTACCTGACTCCGTTGCTACAGCAACGAATTGATACACTCATCTATGGTTGTACCCATTATCCGCATTTAGCACCCGTACTCCGCGAAATTCTTCCCCCGATGGTCAAACTCGTGGATCCAGCAGAACATGTAGTTGCTGCTGCTGCCCAAGAACTGGACTTAATCGGACTAAAGAATACTTGGGCACCGCTACCGACTCGCTTCTGCGTCAGCGGTTGTCCGCAACAGTTTGCGGAACTTTCGCTACAATGGCTGGGTTGCACCCCAGTTGTTGAAAAAATCCATTTACCGGCAGTATCTCACCTGCCGGTACCACTAGAATCAGTAGATTGAGACGTTTAGTTATCGTAGGCTACTGGCTTGTTGAACCTTTTGAGGCGATGATGCCGTAGAGGATAGCTCCTGGGATGCAGTCGCCTCCTGCTTAGCCAAGCCTAAGGGAGCCGCTTGGCTAACGCGAAGCGCCCATCGCTCAACTTTATCTGCCTGGGATGGCTGATCAGTTGGTGCATGAGCGTAAGCGTCGGTAAAAGAGTTAGGAGCGTATCCAGAACTCTTTACAGTCCGCTGCGCTAGCATCAACAGCAGATAAACAGTTAACAAATAACCCGTTGCTAGAAGAGGAATAATTACAGGCATAGTAGTATAACTCATAGGGAGAGGGGACGAGAAGGAGAAAAATTAAAATTTCAATACGAGTTTCTTCAACAGCACCCCTGACGCCTCACAGGTTTAGAGTACTGTTGTCATTAAAAATCATTAGGGAGACAGAACTTTGTTCCCTCTAACCTCCCTATTACATTCCCGATCAGCCAATGGCTGATCAGGAATTGCCAAGTTTGACTCAGTCTTAGAGCCAAGCGGGAAGTCCTTTGTTATGTCTGACGAATGACATTACTCAGTAAAAACACTGAGGGGTCATCCAGAAACATCAGGCTATTTCTGCCTATACAATTGAACTCTGACCCAGAGTTGTAGGGAGATAAATCACCTCTACAGCTTTGGCGTCAATAAATCTATTAATTTTTTGAAACTCTTAATATTAGACTAACACAAGAATCTGGACGAACTACACCAATTTTTTTAGAGACGTAATAAGTCGATACAATCTCTTTCCTCCCCTCCAGCTAGGCTATTAGTCAAACAAAACTTTCCTCTAGAGGACGCTTAGCTTAGAATTAAGGAAAGAATATGTAAAGTTTCGTAACCTAATTTCTGAGTCGCCTGATCCATGACCTCAGTGACCTCCCTTTTTTCCCCCGTCGAAGCAGACCTATGTCTACTGACCGAGAACTTAAAGAACCTTGTGGGTGCCCGTCACCCCATACTCTATGCCGCAGCGGAACACTTATTCGGGGCTGGGGGAAAGCGGGTAAGACCAGCAATTGTCCTTTTAGTTTCGCGGGCAACGATGCTGGATCAGGACATTACCCCGCGTCATCGGCGTCTGGCAGAGATTACAGAGATGATTCACACGGCGAGTCTGGTACATGACGACGTCGTAGATGAGTCAGATGTACGTCGCAGCGTCCCTACAGTCAATAGCTTGTTTAACAACCGCGTGGCTGTGCTAGCAGGAGATTTCTTATTTGGTCAATCCGCCTGGTATCTGGCGAATCTCGACAACTTAGAAGTAGTCAAGCTGCTGTCAGAAGTGATTAAAGACATGGCAGAAGGGGAAATTCAGCAAGGGCTGAATCGGTTTGATACCACTATTACCCTTGAAGTTTATCTAGAGAAGACCTATAACAAAACGGCTTCGCTAATTGCCAATAGTGCCAAGTCGGCTGGGTTATTAAGTGGCGTCTCGCCAGATGTTGCCGCCAACTTGTATCGTTACGGACGCCATATTGGGCTGGCATTCCAGATTGTAGATGACATTTTGGACTTCACGGCTTCGACAGAAGTTTTGGGGAAGCCAGCGGGGTCTGATTTAATTAGTGGCAATCTCACAGCACCAGTTTTGTATGCGTTGGAAGAAAAACCCTACCTAGAGGCGTTAATTGACCGAGAGTTTGCCCAACCCGAAGACCTGGAACAAGCGATCGCCCTCGTGAAAGAAAGCCAAGGCATTGAACGTTCCCGCGACCTAGCAGCTTACCACGCCCAGACAGCAGTACAAAACCTCACTCAGCTGAAACCATCAGAGTCGTCGAAAGCCCTCGTTGACTTGGCTGACTACGTCCTAAGTCGTTTGTACTAAAACAATTGCGCAATGCGCGATCGCACTTCAGGTGAAGTCTCGCTCAGTTGGCGATCATGCTGTTGCTTGTAAAGGGGATACTCGTGAAGGACTTCGTGAGCGTGCGATCATGAGTATTGCAGCTAACGTTTACGAGCCACCTATGATTGTCCAACAAACACAACGCAACTGGAAACCCATTATCAAGGAATTTGAAGCCGTTGTCGGTCAAAACGGCGTGGTTCGCCGTCGTGAAGAATTGCTAACTTACGAATGTGACGGTCTAACCAGCTATCGCCAACGTCCGGCGTTAGTCGTGCTACCGCGAACTACCGAACAAGTGGCAGAGGTGGTGAAGATTTGCGATCGCCATTCTATCCCCTGGGTCGCACGCGGTGCTGGAACAGGTCTATCCGGTGGTGCCTTGCCAGTAGAAGAAAGTGTTTTGATTGTCACCGCCTTAATGAAGCGAATCCTCGACGTTGACCTGGAGAACCAGCGCATTGTCGTGCAGCCTGGTATCATCAACAACTGGGTGACACAAGCCGTCAGTGGTGCTGGTTTTTATTACGCCCCTGACCCCTCCAGCCAAATTATTTGCTCAATCGGTGGCAATGTTGCCGAGAACTCCGGCGGTGTTCATTGCCTCAAATACGGCGTTACCACCAACCACGTTCTGGGATTAAAACTCGTGATTCCCGATGGCTCCATTATAGACGTGGGTGGCCCTGTACAAGAAATGCCCGGTTATGACCTCACCGGTGTATTCGTCGGTTCTGAAGGTACTCTGGGCATCGCCACAGAAATTACCCTGAGAATTCTCAAAACGCCTGAATCCATTTGTGTCCTCTTAGGAGACTTTACCTCCATTGAAGAAGCGGGTGCCGCTGTCGCTGACATTATCAGTGCCGGTATTATCCCTGCGGGTATGGAGATGATGGACAACCTCAGCATCAACGCTGTAGAGGACGTAGTCGCCACTGGATGTTATCCCAGAGATGCTGGTTCTATCCTGTTAGTGGAATTAGACGGCTTAGAGGTAGAAGTGGCAACCAATAAACAGCGCGTTGCCGAAATTTGCAAAAAAAATGGGGCACGGAATATCACAACGGCGAGTGACCTAGAAACCCGTCTGAAGTTATGGAAAGGGCGCAAAGCCGCTTTTGCCGCAGCGGGTCATCTCAGTCCAGATTATTTTGTCCAAGATGGTGTTATTCCCCGTACTCAGTTAGTAGGCGTTCTCAAAGAAATTGAAGCATTGAGCGAAAAATATGGATATGCGATCGCTAATGTATTCCATGCTGGCGATGGCAACCTTCACCCCCTTATCCTTTACGATAATTCGGTAGCTGGTGCCTTAGAACAGGTTGAAGAATTAGGTGGAGAAATTCTTAAACTTTGTGTGAAAGTAGGCGGCAGCATTTCCGGAGAACATGGGATTGGCGCAGATAAGAAGTGCTTCATGCCGGATATGTTCAGCGCTACTGATTTGGAAACGATGCAATGGGTGCGTCAAGTTTTTAACCCCAAAGGTTTAGCGAATCCAGGGAAAATATTTCCTACTCCGCGCACTTGTGGAGAAGCGGCAACTACCCAAAGTAGTAAATCCTTCCAGTCCGTAGAGCGGTTTTAGCTTGAGTCCCTTGTGGTTTTCATCGACCCTCATCAGGATTTCGCTAGCAATGTGCCTAAGCTAATCAGTAGAATTAAGGGCGTCAATTATAATTTTGACAACACAGGATCAGGGATCGCGCATTTAAAAAAGCAATATGAATTTGTCGGGCGACGGGAAAGGTAAAGAGGAATTCTCTTTACTCCTTCCTCCTTCCCCTTTAACCAGGTACCCTAAGCAAGCCATTAAGAGGCACAACAGCTTACTACCCTGTTCAATGCTGCATTTTTTGCCCTGAGGTCTAGGGTTTTGTGATTAGTGAAGTGAGCAATTTATCTAATGATTCCTAAACAAGGCTCAAGGCAAGGCTTGCACCACGATTACCTAGATCTGAGATAGAGGTGCATCACCCGGAGATTTTATGAAAAAGTCACGTCTTGTTTTCTCCCGCTACAGTCCAGCAAAGCGCAAGCAGCAAAGAAGACAACTTGCACTTGCTTCTGGTGCCGGATTGTGTGCGCTGCTGATTGGGACAACCTTGTTAGGAATGAAGGATAGTCGCCAACTAGGACAATGGAGTAGTTGGCTGTCGTTCCAGGGACAGAACTCGATTGCCCAAGGAAATAAGAGGGACACGCCAGTTTTGCAATTGGTGTCGCTCCCAAGGGAGCAACAGACGGCGCAGCTAGAGGCGATCGCTCTTGGCTCAAAATCCCTTAACCGCGCTCGCGCCCGTTATCTCTTAGCCACTGAGTTGATTCAGCACAAACAAGGGGAAAAAGCGCTCCGCTGGTTGGACGGCTTGGAGGGGGACTATTCAGTCTTAGCCGGGTACATTGCTCTAAAAAAAGCGCAAGCTTACGAAATTAGTGGCAACAAAACCAAAGCCTTAGACGCTTGGCAGGATTTGCTGAGACACCATTCTAATGAGCCGGTAGCTGCCGAAGCGCTGTATGCACTCTCGTCCAATGATCCGAAGTACTGGGAAAAAGTAAGCGCCAAATATCCTTCTAGTCCCCGCCTTGTGGCTGAGATACGGCAGTTGTTTGCCTTCTCGCCAGACGACCCCCAATACTGGGAAAAAGCGATCGCGAAATATCCTTCTCATCCCCGCGTTCTGGAAATAGCACAGGAGCGACTTAAGCAGAACCCCAATCAGCCGCAACTGATGTTGTTATTGGTCAAGTATGCCCATGACAAACCGGAAATTATCCCTGTGCTAGACCAGTTGGTAAGTAGATACGGTAGTCAGTCTGTAGGGAAGAAAGACCGTGCCATCATTCAGCCAGAAGATTGGGAAGCGATCGCGGCAGGGTATTGGGAAAACCGCCACTACAGCCAAGCCAGTGACGCTTATGCTAAAGCCCCCCGCACATCCCTTAATGCCTACCGTGTTGCTAGGGGACTTCAGCTTGCTGAGAAGCCAGGAGCCGCTAATCTTGCCTATAAGCAGATGGTGCGAGACTTCCCCACTGCCAAAGAGACTGCCACTGCCCTCCTCAAGATAGCAGAAATCGAACCTGCCACAGAGGCAGTGCCGTATCTTAACCAAGTCATCAAACAATTCCCCGATCGAGCTGGTGAGGCACTTTTAGCCGAAGCGAAAATTCTCGATAGTCTCAAAAGTGACCAAGCGGCTGCCGAGGCTCGTCAGGTGTTGCTGACCAAGTATGGCAATTCCGATGCCGCAGCAGAATATCGGTGGAACATGGCTCAAGCTAAGGCAGCAGATGGAGATTTACAGGCTGCGCTACAATGGGGTCAAGCCATTATGACCCAAAACCCCAATAGTGAGCCAGCTCGTAAAGCCGGTTTTTGGGTCGGGAAATGGGCAAGCAAGCTTGGGCATCAGCAGGAAGCGATCGCGGCTTTTGAGCAGGTAGTAGCCAAGTATCCGCAATCTTACTATGCTTGGCGGTCTGCTGTTCGGCTGGGCTGGGAGGTTGGAGACTTCACAACAGTGCGTCAGCTGGTTCCCAAAGTCGTGTTGCCTGCCGAGAGAACGCTATTACCCGTAGGTTCTGCGGCATTGAAAGAACTGTATCAACTGGGTCAAGGTCAGGATGCCTGGACACTTTGGCAGGCAGAGTTTCAAAATCGGATGCAGCCAACCGTTGCCGAACAATTCACCGATGGTCTGATCTGCATGGCTGTGGGCGAACACTTGGAAGGAATTTCCCAGATTTCTTCTTTGGAAGATCGAGAAACACCCGCCGAGCAAGCCCAATATCAAGCTCTCAGGCAACAACTGGTTTACTGGCAAGCCCTATATCCGTTTCCATTTCGTCGGGTCATTGAAACTCAGTCACAACAGCGCCGTTTGAATCCCCTACTCGTGACTGCTTTAATTCGACAAGAGTCTCGATTTGAGCCAACAATTCGTTCTGGTGCGGGTGCCGTTGGCTTGATGCAAATGCTACCCAGTACGGGTGCCTCGGTCGCCAAACAAATAAAATTGAAGCAATATACGCTTTCCAATCCCGACGATAACGTGAAGCTGGGTACCTGGTTCCTCGACCAGACCCACCAGGCGTATAACAACAACTCTTTACTCGCCCTTGCCAGTTACAATGCCGGTTCGGGTAACCTGGCAAAATGGCTTCAGGGGAAAAAGGTGACTGATCCAGATGAATTTGTCGAAGCCATCCCCTTTGATGAAACCAAGGATTACGTCAAGCAGGTTTTTGGCAACTACTGGAATTACTTGCGGCTGTACGAACCCCAAGTTCAGGCGCAGTTTGCTAAGTACTCTGTTCCCCAGTCAACGGCGATGCGCGAGTGAACACTGAGAATTTGAGAGTTACGTAGTCAGGAGTGAGCAATAGTAGTAGCAGTCATAAGAAACTCAAACTTGATCTGGTAAACGCTTTCAGTTTAAGTTAAGCTTTAAGATTCTAGATATTACGACCGGATTCAGTTCGGTTATCTCGCTTTGGGGAGTCTATCTGTTTAAAGCTGACTGGGTGATTATTATATTAAGGCTTTGAGGCAAGCCGGTCAGTCCTGTCGGTGTCATTAGGAGTATCAATCATGTTGCGGCACCCTCGTCAGACCAAAGAGAGACAAAAGAGGTGTTGAACCTTTTCCTCTTTACCAACGTCTAAATTTGTAATATTATAGAGTTAAAGCAAACTCATACTGACTTCAAGTTTTCGCTTCCTTTCCCAGTCATGAACAGCGCCAGTCATGAACAGCGAGAGACTGGGGAATGCCATAGAAGCCAAGAAGTAAAAACATTTTTCAGTATCTAGCTTCAACTCATATTCACGCTCTAGATCTCCTGTCCTAAATAGAAGCGGCAGGCGGTCTCTACATCTTTTGTCGGATGTAGTCCTCGGCTCGGGCAAATATCCTCAAAGTGAGAACTCGCAATTGCTTTTGAGGTCAAAGTCCGCGACAGATTTACTGCTTGTTTACGGAGTTACCACTCACAGATGCCCACTGCAAACACCCAAACAAAGACGACCAAGCCCACGTTTTCAGCAGATATGGTTCGCACCTATCTGCATGAAATTGGTCGCGTGCCACTGCTGACTCATGAGCAAGAAATTGTCTATGGGAAGCAGGTTCAGCACATGATGGCGCTGCTGGAGGCGAAAGAAGCCTTGGCTGAAAAGTTGCAGCGCGAACCGACGACCAAAGAGTGGGCAGACCATGTTAATCACGACGAAGCAGCACTCAATAAAATTGTAAACCAGGGAACACGAGCAAAGCGCAAGATGATTGAAGCGAATCTGCGCCTTGTCGTAGCGATCGCCAAAAAGTACCAGAAGCGCAATATGGAGTTTCTGGACTTGATTCAAGAAGGAACCCTAGGTTTAGAGCGAGGAGTTGAGAAATTTGACCCTACACGGGGTTACAAGTTTTCGACCTACGCCTATTGGTGGATTCGTCAAGCCATTACTCGTGCGATCGCTCAACAAGCTCGCGCGATTCGACTGCCGATCCACATCACTGAAAAGCTCAACAAAATCAAGAAAGTTCAACGGGAACTTGCTCAGAAGTTGGGTCGTAACGCTACACCAACTGAGATTGGTCAAGAGTTAGAGTTAGATGCCGCTCAGATTCGCGAGTTTTTGAGCATGGCTCGTCAACCCATCTCTCTGGATGTTCGGGTTGGAGATAATCAAGACACCGAGCTATCTGACCTCTTAGAGGATGATGGTCTAACGCCAGTCAATTACACGACTCAGGAAGCGTTGCGGCAAGATTTGGATAATCTCCTGGCAGAACTAACCCCTCAGCAGCGCGAAGTGCTGGCGCTACGCTTTGGGTTAGAAGATGGTAACGAGCTTTCTCTGGCGAAGGTCGGTCAACGACTCAACCTTAGCCGTGAGCGAGTGCGCCAGTTAGAACACCAAGCTCTGGCACAGCTGCGTCGTCGTCATACGAACGTTAAGGAGTACATAGCCAGCTAGTAACAGACAGTGCTAGCAGAATCCTCCTGCCTTGAGGCGGGAGAGACTCAAAAAGCCAAGGCGCTAAGATACTGATTGCTCGTGTATCTTAGCGCCTTATATTTTAGTACGGCGCGATCGCGCTTTTGCAACATCTCCCGAAGTGCGATCGCCTAACGCAACTGTAGGAAACTGCAACGGTAAAAGACTCATTCCTTCCTTTTTCTGGACAAGAAAGCACTCCTTAAGTGCAAAGTTCATGAGTCAAGGCATTGTAGAGTGGTGATATCGGGGGGAAAAAGTCTTCGGTTGGATCGATAATTATGTATTTTGTCTGTCCAGTTTCAAGGACATGGTAAACCAATACATTTTTCTGATTTAGACTGCAAATCTTGATGCCTTTGCGCAGTAACCTTTTAAACAAATAGACAGTTTGAATCTTTAAGAGTTGACGACGTTTATCTTTATCCAGATATCGATGTAAGGCAAATTGGCGTTTGCGATAAATTTCTTCCAGGCTGGGTATGTTGAATACTCGACAAAATTCTGCATCAAATCCAGTTTCAGTTTGCCCCAAAGTTACTGAAGCCGTGACTCTCTTCATAAAGAGAATCTGTTTGAAAAAGGAATTGGCTTGGCGGGTTTGAAAATGGAGATAGACTGGACAAATCTGGAGAATATCTTTTTCTTCAGGATTGAGTTTAGTTTCAAAATCCTGGGCTAATTGAATAATTCTGTAAAATTGTTTCCTCACGTCTTCTGCCCCGAATTGACCCTGGGAGCATTTTAGAGCTAATTTTGGGTCAGGAAATATGCCTAATTCGGAGTCATCTTTTCCCAAAATATGCATACCTTTCTTAATACTGTCATCATAAGGATTAATATTGTATAAATTTTTGTTATTAACGAGATCTGTCGTGAAGGATTTCAAAAGCTGTAGAAATTCACTAAAATCCCCATAATTACTTCGCAATTTATCGTAAATTTCTTGATGAAAATCAATACTTACCTGATCTTGAGTCCAGGTTTTGATGGGTATCATAAGGTGGTTCTCCTAAAAGGGTCTAGCGGCTAGGGACAGGGGAATAGGGGAAGAGTCCTTGACACAACTTGGTAGGAGGTCAACAGCCCCACCCACTCTTGGGATGGGCTTGTAACTAGGCGAGATTACTCTCACCCGAAACATAGGGCGCGTTGACTGACGCCTGCTCTTCCGTCCCATGTTGGGTAGAAGAGAGAATGTAATCGTCGCGGACATTTTTGGCAGCATTAAGGTCAGCGTGAGTTCGATGACCACAGTTCTTACAGCAAAAGCGAGACTTATTGCGATTCGTCCGCTTAATATGCTTGCAAACATTGCATTTTTGGGACGTGTAGCGAGGGTCTTGATGCACCACTCGTTTACCTAGTGCTTCTGCCTTGTAAGTCAAAAACTGCTCTTGCTGATAGAATGCCCAACTACCCAGCCATTTGTTCATTTTCTTGCCCCGTCGCTGGGTGCGAATACTTGACAAGTCCTCAACTATAAAAACTGCTACCCCTGGCTGGTTGGCTAGCTTCTTACTTACACAATGATTCGTATCCTTCATGAACCGCTTCTCGCGTCCTGACATCGCTTTCAAGCGACGCTTGGCGCTACGAGTGCCTTTTGAGAGCTTACGACGGTTGTGTAAATAACGTCTTTGTACACCTCTGATTTTGGATGAGCTAAAAAACTGACCATCAGAGGTTACGGCTTGATGATACAAACCTCGGTCAATTCCCTGAGTTTCTCCTGCGACCTGTGGAGGAGAGTTCGCTTCAAACACCAATCTCACCCAGAACTGCTTAGTGTTTTTGCTGTAGGTAACGGTTGCTCCACAGAAGTTCCACGTCTCAAACACTTCACTGAAATAATCAGGAACATTCAGGATTAAACTGACTCGCTTACCAATGCAGCTAAGTGTCAATTGCTGACCTCGAATGGTCATTGTTCGCTTGTCATAACGAAGTCCTGATGTTGGTTTTTTCTTAGGAACTCGCTTGAATTTAGTAGCTTTGATTGCCTCTAATGCATTGTCTCTGACCGTTTGTAGTAAAGCAGAAGGCACACTCGGATACTGCAACCTGAGTAAGTGATACAGTTCCTTGTGTGCCTTGTTTTTGTTGTAGGAACTGTTAGCCAATGCCCAGTCAATATGTGCATTGAATATTTCTGCACACTGATTCATGAGTGGTAGAAACCGCTCTGATGGTAAATCAACTGGGATGCTAACAGTTCGTTTCATCTAACCTTTAGACGCTCGCATTATGCAGCACGTTCTTCGGTGTAATGTTTTTTGCCCATATATCGCTTCTTAATGTAGATCCTAAACTTTATATATTTAGCTGGTATAGACGAAACTCAGAAGCAACGAGAGTGATTGGGCAGGCTCCGTGCTTACGCCTGCCCCGCCTCTCATCCCCACCTACAAGGGGATGGGGTTTTCTCGGCGGATCTAATAAAGAAAAAAATGGTCTTATATTGTCACAAGACCAACTTAACAAAAATGTTACTCTTTAACGTCAGACTCTGACAGAACTTACGTATTATCCATCGTTTTGCCCCCGTTCCCCCCTGCCCCTAATCCCCTCTGGGAACTCCATGCCCCCCAACCTTGGGGCAGAGAAGTCTGGTTCCTTCCAGAGCAAGGGGGGCTACGGGGCAAGTGCGTAAGTCCTGTCTGAATCGCCTC
The DNA here is from genome assembly GCA_036703965.1 of Leptolyngbyaceae cyanobacterium. GTDB lineage: Bacteria > Cyanobacteriota > Cyanobacteriia > Cyanobacteriales > Coleofasciculaceae > DATNQP01. The sequence continues at coordinate 3,354 of DATNQP010000573.1, read as the reverse complement.
CTAAGGTGCCGTGATCGGAACTAAAGTATTTTCCGGTACATAGCTGCGGAAAATCCCGTGATCAGCAAAAACCAGAACAAGCCGCAGTGGATAATCTGGCTCAATTTGTAAATCTGCCCACGGCACTGCCACTTCTAAGCACTGGTCGAGTGCCACTTGGGCGCGACTGGCTCTTGGGTGCCATTGAAAATGCTCCCCAGCCTCCTGGAACCAAAAGGCTTGGGTCAGCAGGTTAATACCGAGTTGGTGGTGGAACAGATAGTTCAACGGAGCTTCATCCGGCAGTTCTGCTATGGGCGCAGGGCTGTTGTGCATAATCCGCTCAGCATAGAACCACAGTAGGTGCAATTCACCTGGAATGTCCTTACCCAGTTGGACGCCACTCTTGAAGTCCAGCCTTAGATAGAAGTTGAGGTGATCGACACCGTACCAGAGACGCTGTATGGCGCTGCTCTGGTGCATCGTACCCCTTGCACCACCAATCTCGATACGACCCGCTTTGTCCCAATCCTGTTCATCCCCGATGCCGTTAATCACCGGATGAATAAAACTTTCAGGCTGATGGTCGCCTCTGGCTTCGTGGACTTCTACGGGTCGCTTGAGACTTAAAGGAATCGGCTCATTCAACGCCTGATAAATGGCACACAGGTGTTCCCGGAACAACTGGTCAAACATGGCATCTTGGTTTGAGGAATGACCTTCGCCAAACCACCAAAACCAGTCAGAACCTTCTGCCGCATACAAAGCCTCCCAAACCTCCGGGTTATTTTCTTCTGTTGCCTCTGGATGGTTCGCTAATACGCTGCGTGCTTCTGTCAGCAAGTCCCAAGCCCGATTTTTCGCTGGGTCACCAATCCAGGTAGTGAAACTGCCATCCACCCAAGACCCGCTATGCAGCTGACCCTCTGGAATAATTTCGGTGGGTGGAAACTGCTCGATAAATTCACTCACCGTTACCAGTTTAATTTCCGGATGGTCGCTTAGAGTCTGATAGAGGGATTCTAGGAAGGGTATACCATCTTTGTCGTAATACTCCCAGCAATTCTCACCATCAAGAGCAATATTGACGAGCCACGGTTGTTCTAATGATGTGCCACCCTCCGGTTGCCGTTGTTTCAGAGAACGAGCGATCGCTTCTAAGTGTCCTACCAAATCAGCTGAAGCTCGTTTTGGCTCCATTGCCCCGTAGGTAAAACCAATCAAGTCCGATAATCGATGGTCTCGGAACACAATCGCTAGAGAACCATGAGGTGTTTCCAGTCGATAGGGGCGGTAGAGCAACTCCGGTTCAGAAACATTGCCCGCCTCATCCCGGTGGAAGAAGTGTTTCAGTGTGCAGCCCAAGACCGCCTCATCCGAGCAAATCCACTCAAACCCCGCTTGGGCGATGTAAGGTAAAATCTCAGGGCTAACTGACTGCTCCGAAGGCCATAAACCTCGTGGGGTTCGACCAAATCGGTCTTGATACATCTCCCAGGATTTCTTGAGGTGCCGGGGAATGTCTTCTTCCCACTGGAATCGGGACTGCGGCAGCGTCATGTTTGGTACAGCCCGACGTCCGGTATTAGAGTCAGCCAATAAGGGCAGAATAGGGTGGGTATACGGAGTTGTCGTGACTTCCAGCTGACCAGCCTCTTGCATTTTCCGGTGCTGGGGAATAATACGACTCAGGATTTCCTTCTGCTTTGAGAAAATCCGTTGGCGATCGCCTAATGTAAAATTTTGTCCCTGCTTTAACCACCGGTCAATCTCCGGGTCATCCCAAAACAGAGGGTCAATCCAAGCAAGGTTATGCCATGCCAGCAAGTCGCTGTAATCCTGGAGTGTCCAATTTTCCAAACACCACGGCTTCCCCTTATCTTGCCGCGTCCAGTACAGGTTCCTGTAGCGAGGATGAGGGTCAATTAGAGTGTGGTGATTGCCATCAAAAAAATGCTCAATGATGAATTGCTTGTGTCCGGTGTTCAGCTGCTCGGTGGGCGTTAGCGCCACTTCCAGATAGGGATCGAATGCTGTGCCAGCAATGTAATCTTCAAGTTGCAAAATAAGTGAAGGAACCAGGTTCACCGTTTGGTGCAGCTTTGGATAGCGCTCTAGTAGTAGCACTAAATCCAAGTAATCTTTCGTACCATGTAACCGTACCCAAGGTAGACGGTATTGCCCTGGAGCACCTGAAACGCTGTCGCGGCATTTGTACAACGGCTGGTGCTGGTGCCAAATAAAGGCGACGTATAAGGGATGAGACATGAGTTTTGAGTTAAAAGCAGAGAGTTAACAGTCTAGACTTAAGACTAATGACAGTAATCTTCTAACTATTAACTCAAAACTCAAAACTCAAAACTACTAAATGACTTGCTCAACTTCAGCAATTTCAGGGATGAATTCCCGCAAGCGACGCTCAATACCCATTCTCAGGGTCATGGCTGAGCTGGGACAAGACCCACAAGCCCCCTGAAGCCGGAGTTTGACAACGGGACCATCTAACTCAACTAGCTCGACGTTACCACCATCAGCCATCAAGTATGGGCGCATTTCATCCAAAACCGTTTCGACGTTTTCAGGAGTTAGTGCCAATGTTTCGGACATAGTTCACCTTTTATGATTTTTTTATGCGATCGCGAAGCAGGACATGATTGCGTCCCTCGCAACTATGTGTTTATCCTAGCTCCCTCTGAGCTGAGCCGAACGAGTTGGCTTTGAGTGATTCCTATGTTGTAGGGTGGGCATCGCCCGGAAGCCTTTCTGTACAAGACTTCAACTTTTGTAGTAAGCAATGCCCACCTTACGTTTAATTATGCCTATCTGACTTGAAAATAGCGGTCAGGGTTCAGGGGCAGGGGCTAGGGGAAAGAGTACTTAGCGGCACGTTAAACAGCTGCCGGTTCCAGTAGCTTGATATTAGAAAAGTTGAACTCTGTGGTTATCCGTCCCTCTCCTTCGATTGCGTGAACGACTTGCTGAGTCATGACATAATAGTCACCGATTTTCTCGAAAGTATCCTCAAATTCCCGTTTGCCCATCTGGTCACCCGTCTTAGGATTACGGAATATCGCGTTGTAGCCCTCTGAAACGTAGCCTTCTCCCGTATCTAGGCTTTTGTTCGTGTTAATAGTGAAAGCCATCGGACCCATCACCCGGCTAACCTGACAAATTTCAGTACCTCGGATTTTGTAGTTAGAACCCATTGCATCGCCCTTGACGAGAATTTCCACTGCACCAGTGGCGTCTTCTTCACCCAGGTTAAACTCGCTCTTCCCATGAGCCTTTTCAAAAGACGACCGTTTTCGGTGGGTAACAATATCCCGCATCTGGTTATAGACGCTTTCTTGTACTTTTTCGTCTTCGATGCCAGTG
>DATNQP010000572.1:0-3530 GCA_036703965.1 Leptolyngbyaceae cyanobacterium | reverse complement strand
AGCTTAAATCTCTCAACTGGCAGTAAGTTTCTGCTGGTAAGCGTAGGAGCACCCCTTGTGGGTGCCTTTTTTTTAGAGGTGTTGGTTTCATGCACCATCACCAATTCATCCTTATTTAATTAGGCGATTATTCCTTCAGTGGCATCGCAATGAGAGCAAATATCTGTAGGCTAGAAGCGTGGGGCTATACCGTAGGATGCTCTCATGGGTAATGCAACAGCTTCTTTCATTTAACAGAACGTTACTTTTTGAGAGAGGAAGGCGACAAAACCAGGCTTTAAACTGTTAACACATTGCCTTTCCAACAGTCTTTTTGTTTCCTGTTTCGAGGTAAGTTAGTTTTTTAGTCAAAGCCCACCCATGTTCCCAACCCATCGTCCTCGACGCCTCCGCTCGTCAGCTCAGCTACGCCGGATGGTACGTGAAAATGTCCTGACAACCAGTGATTTAATCTACCCTCTGTTTGCCGTACCGGGTGAAGCGTTTGCCCAAGAAGTCAAATCGATGCCCGGAGTCTACCAATTATCGGTGGACAAAATCGTCGAAGAAGCTAAGGAAGTCTACGACCTCGGCATCCCCTCGATCATTCTGTTTGGTATTCCTGAAGATAAAGATGTAGAAGCCACTGGCGCGTGGCATGATTGCGGGATTGTACAGAAAGCTGCTACGGCAGTGAAAGAAGCCGTGCCAGATTTGGTGGTTATCGCCGATACCTGTTTGTGTGAATACACCAGTCACGGTCATTGCGGTTACTTGGAAGTGGGCGATTTAACGGGTCGCGTCCTCAATGACCCAACGCTGGAATTACTCAAGAAAACAGCGGTATCTCAAGCCAAGGCGGGTGCAGACATTATTGCCCCTTCTGGGATGATGGACGGTTTTGTGCAAGCAATTCGGGAGGGATTGGATGAAGCCGGGTTTGAGGATACGCCAATTCTTTCCTATGCCGCCAAGTATGCCTCTGCTTACTATGGACCATTTCGAGATGCCGCCGATTCAGCGCCTCAATTTGGCGATCGCCGCACTTACCAAATGGACCCCTCCAACGCCCGCGAAGCCCTCAAGGAAATTGAACTCGATATTGCTGAGGGTGCCGATATGCTGATGGTAAAACCAGCACTGGCGTATATGGACGTTATCTGCCGCGTTAAGGAAGCCACCAACTTACCCGTTGCGGCTTACAACGTTTCTGGTGAGTATGCCATGGTTAAAGCCGCTGCCCTCAACGGTTGGATTGACGAAGAGCGTGTGGTGATGGAGACGTTGACAGGCTTCAAGCGTGCTGGTGCTGACTTGATTCTCACTTACCATGCCAAAGACGCTGCTCGTTGGCTGCAAGCGTAGGAGTCGGCTACTGCTAACTATCGAGTAAAGAATGATTTTTTAACGCCAAAGCCCGCTTGTGCGGGCTTTGTTGCTATAGGGGAGTTCCAGAAAATAAATGATCCATAGAGGGCGAGTCAAAAAAGGTAATCAGTTGCCCCACTCACTCTTATGACAAGCGACTCGCCCCTACCGTGGATACTTTTTTATTTGGAACTCCCTAGAAGATATAGTCACAATAAAGCTTAGAAGCTGGGATGAAGTATAGACAATGCTTTACTGCATCGGGCGAAAGGGACATCAACTATACTCATTGCCTAACGGTTAATGAAGGATTGTACTAAAGGTGCAACGCTAGAAGCTCCAGGTTGTTCCTCTGGTTTTCTGGTATACCACCATGCCCAAGCAATGAAAACAGCCTGAAAAGGAAGCCTGAACCAATAAAGCAAAGGATGATGGGGAATGCCTTCAATTGGAATGCTATGAATCGCTTGGTAGATGTTTGCCGGAAATACTGCAATAAATAGGGCAATCAGTCCCCAGGCAGCGGCAACACTTACAAACGGAATCACTAAGCCAATGCCGCCCAAAATCTCAAAGAAGCCGCTGATGTAAACCATCGCAAACCTATCCCCGAATTGGGGCGGGACGATCGAGGCGTATTCTTCCGGTTTGAGAAAGTGTGTAATTCCCACCACGATGATGGCTATGGAAAGAATGACTCGAAAAATTTCCTTGAGGCGAGGAGATGTACTGTGGTTTGAGGTCATAGCGTATATCAGTAGAACTCATCCAAACAGTATCAACCTCTGCTTTAGGTCTACTTCTATCTAGGGCTAGTTCTTCACGATAGTCGTAATTGCTACATAACCACAATATCTCTTTCATAATGTTAGGAAGCTATAACAAAAAATGCCTCCTATCTTGCACTAAAGTTGAAAATCGTTACAATTGGGGATTGTGGGTAAGCTGAATAGCAATTCAGCTAAAGCAACAGCCCAGGCACGGCACAATTTGGCATCACTGACTGGGTAAATCTTAAAAAAATTCGCAAGGAATTTTGGTAACAATGGATTACCGTCATATTCAATTTTGCGATCGCAAGTCTCAAATCGATTATTACCAACTCCAGGAACTGTTTCGGTTGGGAGCATTTTGGGCACAAGACAGAAAAATCGAGGATTGGAAAGTCGCGATCGCAAACAGTGAACCCGTTACCAGTATTTGGGATGACCATCGGCTGATTGGATTTGCCAGGGCTACCTCAGATGGTATTTACCGGGCAACAATTTGGGATGTTGTCATTCACCCGGACTATCGGGCTGCGGGACTAGGGAGAAAGTTAGTAGAAACGGTGCTTAGCCATCCCCGGATGAGCCGGGTAGAGCGAGTCTATCTGATGACGACCCATCAACAGCGTTTCTACGAACGCATTGGTTTTGAGTCTAACTCCAGTACCACGATGGTTTTGTATAACCAGCCCCTAGCTAGTCCTCTACCGACTCCTGCTCTACACACTCAAGAGTCGCCAGGGGTATAGAACACTGAATCCGAGTGAAATTTTGGGCAGCAAAATCATCAGCTGTATCTTCATCGGAGACTGGCAGTACTTCTAGGTGTCCGTGCATTACCTCGATCAGAGTTTGAACCATCAACAAAGTTAGCCCCGGTGAAATTTTGAGAGTTTCATCGGGCTGCTTCTCTATTTCAGGTGTCGTGGATAGTAAATCCACGGGTTCACTCCAAAAACGATTTGGAGATTTAACATCAATCCAGATGTGAGCCTCCTTAGATTCGGGGGAGCAAGCGGCGGAAACTTTAATGCTACCGTCTTCCATCTGAGCAATGGCGGTGTCTACAATCCCCACCAGCACCTGCCGGAAACGTCGTGGGTCTACTAAGACATGGATGTCGGGGTCAGGGGAAATCACTTCGAGCTGGAGATTACGATTTCCCGCTTGCAGATAAGTCAGACGATGGACATCCTCAAAAACATTCGTCAACCCCTGGGAGCGAAGCTCCAAGCGATTTGTGCCGTGTTCCGTTTTCGACACAGCAATTACTTCGTCTAAAAGCTTCACCATCTTCAAGGCGGAGGCGTTGGCTTGGGCAACGAATTCTCGTGCTTCCTCTGGAGAGTCACATAGATCGGCCAAAATCAACTGATGCAAGCCGATTAAACTGCTTAAAGGCGATCGCAACTCGTG
>DATNQP010000571.1:0-4507 GCA_036703965.1 Leptolyngbyaceae cyanobacterium | reverse complement strand
CCAGGATTGAGCAGCCGAACTTCGCTCATTTTAATCACGTAGGGGTGATAGTTGTTTTTGTCATAAGAACCCACCCAGACTCGATAAGTCCCTGCCAACCACTGACCGGCAATCCCAGGATTTTTCCCCTGAAAGTCATCATTACACCAGCTGCCACCCGGACCACTAATCACGATAGTTGTGTCCTCTGGGCTTTCTACTTGCAGGCTGAAATAGTTGAAAAAATTCGTTAAAACGATTGTATGGTCAGGTGGTTCATCAACAAAACCCACACAGGGACCCGTTGGTGTTTCTGCTCGACCAGCAACGCTGTTGGCAGCTACGGAACCACCACTAATGCCCCGAATTATCAGGGGGTCTGGAGAAAATTTGGGTCTAACTGTGACGTTCTCGAATATTGCCTGGGCTTGGGCTGACTGAACCTGAACTAAGGCTTTAATAAATAGCCCACCGGCAATCATGAATGTCGCGTTAGCGAAACATGCCGTAAGGCTTATCGCGGTTACCCAAGTAGATGTTCCGACGAATCTCTTCCTTCGCTGATTCACTGGCTTGTGTATGCTAACGGCTATGAATGGCTTTAATGTTAGCAGTGACGAGGGGAGTGTCGATAGTGTTCCGAAAAGGCTATTGTTCCTCGTGAAGTGGAGTATACAACGGTTGAAGGAAGGTACCATTACCAACGAGAAAGTACTATTTTTGTTGACTTGACTTCAGACGTGTCTTTAAGGAGTGCGATATCGAGATGACTCAATGTTGGTGGCATTGGTGCCGGAAGTTGGCGTTGGGGAGTTTGGTGGTTGTCAGTACTCTGACCACTACTGCCCATCTCCAAGCTGAAGCGATCGCAAATAAAACACTAAGAACTCAAGTCAACGGCTCCACTTTAGTACCCTGTATCGGTAGCACCTGCACCATTATGGGTAGAACCCTAGATGCAACCGGAAAAAACCGATTCTACCTAGCTGCCGTTCAGCGTTCTTGTACTAGTCCGGCTTCGCTGAACGGTAGAAGGGAAAACGCGGCTCTCGGTTACATTGTCGTGTTTAAGGATGGCACGAACGCGTTTGGGGTTACACACACTCTCGCACGGAAGTATGGCTTTACCCCAAGAGCAATCTATCAATACGGACAGCGAGGATTTTCTGTAGGTTCGCTACCTTTTGAAACGCTCACGGCGCTACGGTGTGAACCGGAAGTTGCGTCCATTCATTATGGCGCACAGGTGAGATATGGGGAAGATCTGAAGTAACCCAGGGTGTCTCCGTCCCCCAACTATGCGCCCTCCTGAAGTTTGCTCCTGCCTTGTTCATGCTGCTTGAGTCAATGCCTGCTGCAATCGGGTTTTATCTATCCCCTGCTGGTGGAGAAGTACCCAGGATTCAATCAAGTCAGGACCGTGGACATCGCCGGTGAGGGCAGCACGGAGCGATCGCATGACCAACCCTTTTTTCACCTTCTTCTCGGTTGTCACCTGTTTAATAATCTCCTGAGCATCTTCTGCTGTCAGCTCAGGATAGTTACCTAGGGCATCTAGAATGGCTTGCACAACTTCAGCCACACCCTCTTTTTTCATCTGGTCAGCTGCCTCGGCACTGAACTCGACCGACTCAGTGAATAACATCCGGCTCATGTCTACCGCCTCCGGCAAGCGAGTTAGACTCGGACCAATCACAGTTGCCAACCGTTCTAGCCAAGTGCGGTCACCTTCCGGGTCAAATTCAAACCCAGCGGCTTGCCAGTAGGGAATTAGCAACTCCACGAGCTGAGGTGCTGGCATATTGTGGAGATATTGACCGTTTAACCAGTCCAGCTTTGCCCAGTCAAACTTTGCCCCTGCCTTGTTGACACGCTCAAAGCTAAACTGCTTGGCAGCTTCTTCCAGGGTAAAGATTTCCTGAGTCGAGTCGGGTGGCGACCAGCCGAGCAACGTCATGTAATTAACTAAAGCTTCCGCCGTAAAGCCCATTTCCTTGAACTCAGAGATAGAAGTAACGCCATCGCGTTTCGAGAGCTTCTGTCCCTTCTCATTCATAATTAAGGGTGTGTGGGCAAACTCCGGTACAACTGCCCCCATCGCTTCGTAGAGCAAAATTTGCTTGGCGGTATTGGCAATGTGGTCTTCGCCTCGAATGACATGGGTAATCTGCATATCAATGTCATCCACCACCACCGCAAGGTTGTACAGTGGCTGACCGATCGCATCTCCCTGTGATGCTCTGGCAATCACCATATCACCCCCCAGGTCACTAGCTTTCCAGGAGAGTCTTCCCCGCACTAAGTCGTTCCAGACAATCTCCCGGTCATCATCAATGATGAAGCGAATCACTGGCTGCCGCCCTTCGGCTTCAAATGCCGCCTGTTGCTCTGGTGTCAGGTTGCGATGCCGATTGTCATAGCGGGGAGCCTCTTTTCTAGCTTTCTGTGCTGCCCGCATTTCCTCCAGTTCGGCTTCTGTGTCGTAGCTGCGATAAGCTAATCCTTTATCCAAAAGCGTTTGAGTGGCTTGGCGGTAGAGGTCAAGACGCTTCGATTGAAATGTTGGACCTTCATCCCAGTTCAATCCCAGCCAGGTGAGACCATCAAGGATGTTTTGGGTGTATTCAGGACGCGATCGCGTTTCGTCTGTGTCTTCGATGCGAAGAATAAACTGACCGCCGTGGTGACGAGCAAATAGCCAGTTAAAGACGGCTGTTCTTGCCGTACCGATGTGTAAATTTCCAGTGGGACTGGGAGCAATACGGACTCTAACAGTCACGAGATAAATCTCTCAGGTGTTGGTTGTCAATTATCTACGCTAACACCTTTGTGTTAGCTGACTGATGTACTAGAGCCGGGATTCATCCCGTCTAGTTGTACGGGACTTTCTTAAGTGTCACTTTCAAGGGCGATCGCGCTTGGTTGTTGCAACTCAAAATATACGGAAAGAGAGTATGGCAATTTTGCTTGCCACTGTAATAGCGTTTCTGTTTTTTTATGTCGTTCAATTTCAGTTTCAGTAACATCAACTTGTGACTCCATAATGAAATTTCGACTAAAGCGACCGTTAACGAACAGACGACAACGCCGACTCCCACGCATTCACATCAAAGTCCGAGATGGACGGTTCCAAATCGTAGGTATGGGTGCCTGGTATTCCTACTGGCGCGACCCATACCATCTCCTGCTGACAATTCCCTGGCTCGGCTTTTTGACGTTAATTGCCCTATCGTATGTGGCGACCAATGCCTTGTTTGCCCTGTTCTATTTGGCAGGAGGAGATTGTATTACAAATGCTCGTCCTAAGTCTTTCCTAGATACATTCTTCTTTAGTGTTCAAACCCTTGCTACCATCGGCTATGGTGTGATGTCTCCCAAAACGCTCTACGCCAACATCGTAGTGACCATCGAGGTGATGGTAGGGCTAATCGGAATAGCTGTTTTGACTGGATTGGCATTTGCTCGGTTCTCTCGCTCAACAGCGCGTGTACTCTTCACCCGTGTTGCGGTGATTGCTCCGCATGAGGGAGCGCCCTCACTAATATTTCGAGCCGCCAACCAGCGCCGAAACCAGATTCTAGAGGCCCAGATGCGAGTTTACCTGATGCGCGATGATGTCACGGCTGAAGGACAGTCCATGCGTCGGATCTATGATCTCAGATTACTAAGAAGTCAAACACCTAGCTTTGCGTTAAGCTGGGTGGCGATACATCCAATTGATGAATCCAGCCCACTTTATGGAATGAGTGCAGAAGATCTCATTAGAACGAACACGTCGATTGTCATCAGCCTGAGTGGACTTGATGAAACAGTCGCCCAAGTCGTTCATGCCCGACACACCTATGCCGCCGATGAAATCCTGTGGAACAATCGGTTTACTGACATTATCCATCACACCCCGAATGGACACCGCTACATCGACTACAACTATTTCCACGATGTTTTGCCCTTGGAGCTGATTGAGTGAGTGAATGTTACTCAGCAGATCCCTTGGGCGATGATAGAGCGGGTTTAACGACTACTCGACCGTTTTCAACCACCGTGCATTTTTTTGTGGTGTTTTTACACGGAGTGCTTAGGACATCATCGCACTGGTTTTGATAATGGATTGTTTGCTCCTGGTGGTGATTGAGGAGAATAGCACAACAGGCAGCCGTAGAGATAGACATAAGGTTTGAGTTATACTCTGCCTCTATTATCTCTCCGTTCAACGCAGTAATAACTGGGGTACGGTCAAAATCAGTTGGTGATATGCAGAAAATTTCTCCGCATCTCCGCGTCCCCGCGTCCCCGTGTCAGTCTCAACCAACTACTTATGACCACACCCTAATAACTGTGTCATGTAGCTGACGTAGCCTGCAGTCATTGCAGACTTGCACTATACGTTTTTACTTACGGGACTGACGGGGCTCGAACCCGCAACTTCCGCCGTGACAGGGCGGTGCTCTAACCAATTGAACTACAGTCCCAATTTTCGAGCCATTTCCAATTATGCCGGATTCTGTAGGAATTTGTCAAACTTTTTCTT
>DATNQP010000570.1:0-2724 GCA_036703965.1 Leptolyngbyaceae cyanobacterium | reverse complement strand
AGCAGGATTTGTATTTTTTCTCTGCAAGCGAGTGATGGAAGAGGGATATAGTGCTACGAGATGGTTTTTTGTTCCAAAGCCTTCCCCCAAAGATTTGTCGGCTCTGGAGCAAAGATGGAAGAGTCTGGTGATGAGCAAGGAATTGCAATGCCCTTAGCCATATTCTCAATTTTGAGAATGCGGTCAGTATCCCTCAAAAACAAGGGAGTAATTTTTTTTCTCGACTCAATCAAGTCAGATAAATTAATCTGAATATATGCACAGGTGTGAAATAGCGCTCGCGCTGCCTTCTCCACAATTACCGATAGTTCAGCTCCAGTGCAATTAACAGTCTGATTAATAATCACCTGCCACTCCTTCTGGGACATAGGACTTTCCCCATTTCTGTAGCGCTCATCAAACTGTGCTAAGTGTAGATGCAGAATATCCTTGCGTTCACCATTTTGGGGAAAGCCCACATAAAAAATCTCATCAAACCGACCCAAACGTGTTAGTTCCGGTGGCAGAGAATCCAATCGATTCAGCGTAGCTATCACAAACGTCTGAGAAATCTTATCCTGCAACCAAGTCAGTAGCAGTCCCAGCACCTGGCGCTGTTGCACATCAGATGGTTGTCCCGCTTCCGGAAAAAGCTTATCCAACTCGTCAAAATAAACCACAGCGGGTGCAGACGCCTCAATTCGGTCAATCAGTCGCCGTAAGTACGAAGCCCCCCCCGATGCAATAGCCCCGGTATCCACGCTAATCATGGGAAACTCTAAAATGGAAGCACAGAACTTACTGACAAACGTCTTACCCGTCCCCGGTGGCCCAACCAGTAACCAACCCTTGGGTAGTGAGATACCATGCTGCCGCGCCTGGTGACTGAAATCTTTTTTGATTCCTTCTATACCGGTGCGAATCCTGTCCATTCCTCCAAAATTGCCAACATTGGGGCGGGGTGTAAAAGATAGGTTAAACGCCTTAAGCCTTTGAATTTTAAAATCTAAAAGCCCTTGAATCAGCGGTTTACCTTGAGCTTTAACTAGACGTAAACCCGACCGAATTTCCTCTGTAGACAATCCTCCAGCCGAGAGTGCCAACTGTGGAATATCCGCACTCAAACCCAGACTAGGCAGAATCTCCTCTAACAGAGCCACATTCTCTTCATAATGGGGCAAGGGATTCCAAAACTCAGGAATAATGCTACCCAGAATTGGCGGTAGTTCAGTCTCCTGTGTACCCAACAGCACAGCTATCTTACGGGTATCAGCCCAGGCAAAGGCAAGGTTGATTAAAAGCGATCGCATTTGAACCGCTGTAACTCTGGAATTGATATCACTAGCCGCGTCATGAAGGAAGGGATGCAAGTCCTCCAGAATAAAACAGCCATCACCTTCATGAGTTGTCAGTTGAGTAATAGCAGCCAGGGGAGACATTGCCTGGTAATTCAGTTCTTGGTGTGAACCAATGGAAAGAAACTGCCCTTGACCCAGGTTCCATAAATAGCACTTAAGTCCAGATTCTTCGGCTATGGACGGAATAATTTTTAATCGTTCGGGTAACTGACATTGAAGTGAAACAACATTTCTACCAGAACTTATAGCTAAACGGAATTCTTCTAATACTGCCATAGCCTACATCTCCATCTGTTTTCCTTTGCCAGATGTCGCGGCAACTGGCTGTTGTTGCATCTTTTGTGTTCCCCCAAGTGCGGGTAGCATCTGCTCAAAGTGTTGCAGGTCTTTTTCAGACATACGCGATCGCATATGACCTCCACCCACAGCTAAAAGCGCTTTGCCTTCAGAATCCCGGATAATAGCACTGCCACTAGAACTGGCTTCAAAACTATAGTTAAACTTCCCTTCAACAGATGCCTTGCCACCCTGAGCCGCTGCGTATTGAAAAAGTGCCTGAGTAATCGTATTAATTCGCTTTATATTCTTCGCCTCGGCAGCACCCTGACTCATAAATGAACCATCAGGGCTTCTTCCTTCCTTAAACTCCAGCCGAAGCTGCTCTGTCTTTCTAAAGTGGCTATCATCCAGTGCAGGTAAACTCTTATCAACCTTGACACCCAAGGGAGACGATTGGAACTTCATTAACTCATTGCCCTGCTTATCCGTCAGCGTATAATCCTTTCCGACGCGAGAAAGGTTATAGTCAGCCCCCTCAAAGCTATCCCCAGGTTGCAATGCCATCCGGTTAGCAAGGTCTTTCAGAGTAGATGCGGCACGATGTTGAGTAAAGTTCTCCCGAACCCTTGTTACCATCGAATCAAGCTTGTTACCTAATTGCTGCCACCATTGCGGATTGGTTTTATCCTGGGTACGCTCACTGAGTAGTGTGTCCATTGCCGGATTAAGCAGCTGTTGGGCACCCGTTGCCTGCATGTCGGTGGTCATGCCTTGCAGCAGAGATTTGAGGCTCCCTTCTTTCATCTCACCCAAGGCTTCTTGGACGGCATCTATTCCACTTTTTTGAGGGAGTAGTACTGAGGTGTCTTGAGTGGGAATCTCGACTCTTGTTGATAGCTTCTCCTCTTTCTGTATTGGCGGCAATTTCTGTGTTAATGTTTCTGATGGCTCAAAGAATAAATCCTCCTCTTTTTGAAGGGATGGAGCTGGTTCTTCGACAACAGCAGGAAGAGCCTGAATAATCGGCACTATCATTTCTACCAGTGCATCAGTAAGAGCGTCATTCTCCCCTTCTTGTTCCCGCTGCTGTACTTCTTCTGGCTCTATC
>DATNQP010000569.1:0-8332 GCA_036703965.1 Leptolyngbyaceae cyanobacterium | reverse complement strand
CGCGAAGCGATCGCCTGGTCCCATAAACAGCCTCGATGTGTAAAAGGCTTTGCCTACAGAAACATCTTCAGTCCGACGAGCCCAGTTACCGATTCCTGTACTAACACATGGGAGCCTGAGGAGAAAGACAGAACGGGGTGCCTCTTGGGCAATTTGCCTATTTTGGGGTGCTAGAGCTAAACACAGTATTGCAGCAGCGATGATTTTGCTAATTAACTTGGTTTTTTGCATGGAGAGATGATATAGCAAGCATTGTTGACACTCACCGTCCTAAAGGAGCGGTGATTCTTCGTTCATAGACTCAACTTGCTTTGACAGGATTGCTCCAGCCAGAGTAGAGGTCGAATCTCCCAAAGCGTTCGGGTCTTTGACCCAAGTTCCCATATGCCCTATGGTACTCAAGGCTATTTTCAGAATATTGATAGCGGCATTCCAGTCTCTATCCAGCACAAATCCACACTGACAAGCATGGGTTCTCATGGAGAGAGATTTCTTGACTACGCTGCCACAACTAGAGCATTTCTGGGACGTATAGGCAGGGTTAACTGCAATAGTTACCTTGCCGAGCTTGACCCCAAAATATTCCAGCCACTTTCTGAACTGATACCAACCTGCATCATTAATAGATTTGGCGAGACAGTGATTTTTGACTAAGTTCTTAATCCTCAAATCTTCGTAGGCGACCAAATCGTTAGATTGGATTACGCAACGTGCCACTCTCTTGGCATGTTCTTCACGTTGCCTACTTATTTTGAGGTGTACTGTCCCTAGTCTATTAATGGCGCGCTTCCGGTTGGCAGAGCCTTTCTTTTTACGAGAAACGCAGCGCTGTCTAAACTTCAACCGCTTTTCTCCAATTCGATAAAACTTGGGATTACGTTCGGTATGACCATTACTATCTGTGTAGAACTCAACAAGTCCTACATCTAAACCAACAATCCTACCTGTCGGCTCAATATCTACTTTTTCACTCTCAATCCTGATAAGAAATTGAACGTAGTAGCCATCCGCTCGACGTACCAACCTAATCCGTTTTATCTGTTCCAACGGGTAGAAGTTTAAATCCCACGTCCCTTTTAGCTTGAGCTTGCCAATTCCCTTCTTGTCGATGAAATTAATCGACCGTCTATCAGGAGAAAGCGTCCAGCCAGAAGTCTTGTACTCCACTGAACGGCAGTTTTTCTTGAACCTTGGATAACCTTTCTTCCCTGGAACGGACTTTCTACAGTTTTCATAGAACCGAGCGATTGCGCTATAGGCTCTTTCAACTGCAACCTGGCAAGCATGAGAGTTCAAAGCTTTAACAAATGGAAACTCAGCTCTCAACGCCGTATTGTGGCGATACAGCTCTTTTTGTCCCACACCTCGGTTATCCATCCAAAAACGGATACATTTGTTGCGGACAAACTGAGCCGTTCTAATTGCCTCATCAATCGCACTGTATTGAGTTGTTTTTCCCTTAGCCTTAAACTCCAAAACCCTCATTTGACGTGGAACAACTCCTACGGCAAAAATCATACCATGAATAAAGCCGCCCTGGAAGGTTACTGAGCGTTCGACTGAACTTCGACAAGCTCAGTTGCCGCGCGGACAGTGAGCTTGTCGAACTGCACGCCGAAGTCTTGTCGAAGTAAGGGCGGGGCTTGAATCCCAATTTTTTGGTCAACATTCTTCTGCAAGAATACCCGTACTGTCTTGTAGAGCCGCGTCGGGGTACATCCCATTTTTTTTACAAATTACCCTTTGTAAGGGCGCACGGCTGTGCGCCCTTACTCTTGAGATTCAACGGAGAGGGGGAGATTCGAACTCCCGGAACCTTTCGGTTCATCCGATTTCAAGTCGGACGCAATCGACCACTCTGCCACCTCTCCAGGTCTATCTATCTTATCAATCCTTGTGGTGCTTCTGACAACTGGCTTTTTGGCGGTTGCACTACCGCAGATTCACAACGGCAGTAAAGCAACTGCTCAGAGGTGATAGTGTAGCTTTTGTCTACCCAGACTAAGGAAGCTTGGGAAACGATACCTCCTTGCAGGGAAACTAGGGAAAAATTTCGGAGTCGGTCAGTTGCTGTTTGGATAATCCGGGGTACGCTTGCTGAATTTAAGTAGACTGTCCCATCTGGACTGGTAGCGATAGCCGTTCGCTGTTGCTCTTTGGTGTGGCGCAACGAGTGGTGCATGTGACCAAAAGTAACCAAGGGAATTTTTTTTCCCAGCGCTTGGGTTTGCGCGATCGCCTCCGCAAAATCTGGATCGCCATAGTCACCACCAAGCGCGTCCCAGTCTTTACCGCAGGGGTCTTCTGCGCGATCGCCTAATCCCACAGGACCGTTGTGACCGATAAAGATGATTGTTTGATAAGCCGCACTTTCGACCGCTGTAATGATACGCTTAATCGACTCCTCAAAACTAGTGACACCGCATCGTTTCCGATAGAACCGGTCATTTTTCCAAGCTGAGCCACCCCAACTATAAGGACGACTGCCAACAACAGAGAGATTGAAGGCTGGAAAGTCGAGCTTTCCATAACCGACATGAGCCTCACCCAGCAAGTCTAACTGTTGCTGCACCCGGTCTTCTTTTTGACGGTCATAAGGACAGTTTTTTTTACCCCATTCCGAGGCGCTGTACCAGGCATCGTGATTCCCCATAATTGCGGCCTTGGGAATGTCAATAGAGGCAATCTGCCGCACCACATCCACCGCTTCATTGCCAAAATCTCCTACAAACAGCACCAAGTCAACACCCAACTCCTTTAGAGCGATCGCATCCTCGGCTTCCCATAGATCGTGAATGTCCCCGACAACAGCGATTTTGATTAGTTTCTCGTGATGACTGGTCATATTCGTCTTCTTGTTAACCCTTTTCCAGCATAGAAAAGCCTCACGGCTTTTGACAGGTTTTAGGAATTAATACCATTTTGTTATTTTGATGCTATGTTGCAACCCTATTACCAGCAGGAGGTTGAGGGAAATAAGGTTCTAAAAAGAGTGAAAGAGGCTGACACAAACTATAAAATTTTTGGTAAATTTAACTATAATCACTTTGGAATTTTACACTCCAGGTAACTCAAAACTTTGTTTACCACTGCACTTCCTCAACAACCGCCGACTTATCCGTCTCTACCCCGTGACTTGTTTGGAGCAATTGACGCCCTTAAACGAGAGCTAAACGCTGTCATACTCGCCCACTACTACCAAGACCCCGATATTCAAGATGTAGCCGATTACCTTGGGGATTCCCTGGGACTTGCCCAACAAGCCGTAGGCACGCAGGCTGATGTGATTGTCTTTGCCGGTGTCCACTTCATGGCAGAAACTGCCAAAATTCTCAACCCCGACAAACTGGTACTGCTACCCGATTTAAACGCGGGTTGTTCTCTGGCAGACAGTTGCCCTCCCGATGCCTTTGCCAAATTTAAGGCAGCTCACCCCGAGCATTTGGTAGTTTCTTACATCAACTGCTCTGCCGAAATCAAGGCGATGAGTGACATCATCTGCACTAGTTCTAACGCTGTCCAGATTGTTAATCAGATTCCCAAAGACCAACCCATTATTTTTGCCCCCGACCGGAATTTAGGGCGCTATGTGGCGGAACAGACGGGTCGTGACCTTGTGCTATGGCAGGGTAGCTGCATTGTTCATGAAACCTTCTCAGAAAAGAAGATCGTCCAACTGAAAATTGAACACCCAGAGGCCGAGGTGATTGCCCACCCCGAATGTGAACCACCCGTGCTGCGTCACGCCAGCTACATTGGCTCGACAACCGCGCTGCTGAAGTATGCTCAAGCTAGTCCCGGAAGCACGTTTATCGTCGCGACTGAACCGGGTATCATTCACCAAATGCAAAAGCAGACCCCCCGTAAGCGCTTCATTCCAGCACCAGGGATGAATAACTGTGCCTGTAATGAATGCCCTTATATGCGGCTCAACACGCTAGAGAAACTCTACCTGGCAATGAAGAACCAACAGCCAGAAATCACACTGCCAGAGGAGATACAAGTTGCTGCCCTGCATCCAATTCAGCGGATGCTGGCAATGAGTGCTTAGGGATTTCCAAAAAATTACTCCCTTCTCGAGAGAAGAATATCAATTCCTCCAGGGGATTAGGGACTGGCGACTGGGCAAGGATTCAGGTACCTAATCCCTAATCCCTAATCCCTAATCCCTAATCCCTAAAACCAACAATATTTATTGCCAGCGCCCTGCTTAACACACCGGCAAAATCATTCCCTCGCGAGCCAGTAAGTCATTAGGGAAAACTGACTGAACTCCCTTTTCCATGCTGTCCAGAAAGTCATCGTTATGGTCAGGATTATAGCGAGACAGGACAATACGCTTAACACCAGCTGCCTTAGCTGTTGCAATGCCGGTCTGCCAGAGGTCGTCTTGCCAGTTCAACGGCGAACATTTTAGGGCGTCATCCGCTGATATAGCACAGGGAGCATCCAAAATTAGCAAGTCAGCTTGACGCGCTAACTGTAGCAGATTTTGATCGAGGCGATCGGGATAATGTGAGCGGTCGGTTGCGTAAACCACCGAGTGTCCTTGCCAGGTAACTCGATAACCCATGGCTCGGTGTGAGTAGTTGAGAGAGACTGCCTCAACTGTCACGTCATCCAATAATAGTTTATTGCCGGAAGTCAGGCTATAGAACTTCAGATCTGAGCGCATAACCTGAAGGGGTACTGGGAAATTCGGGTTACGCATTTGGCAGCTGATACGCTGTTCGATAGACGCACCATTGGACGCGGCGGCACCATAAATATGAAAACAATTGCCTGGAATGAAAGCCGGGGTAAAAAAAGGAAAGCCTTGAATGCTGTCCCAGTGGCAATGAGTAAAGAAAATGTAGGCTTCTACAGGCATTTGCCTAAGCAAATTATTGCCCAACAGTCGTAACCCACTACCTCCATCAAAAATTAGGCGTTTTTGACCAACGCGCATTTCGACACAGGAGGTATTGCCACCATAACGAATCGTCTCTTTTCCTGGAGCCGAAATTTGACCTCGGACGCCCCAAAATTGGACTACAAAATCTGCGATAGGGCCCGTTACCATGTCGGCGCTAGCATTAGATGTGCGTGGATTTGGTGCCGCTGGATCAAGATCTGGCATCTTTCAATCAAGTTAGCCATGATTAGCAACTCTTTAGACCGGCGGATTTTTACTAGATGATACTCAGAATAATACTCAGATATGATAGGTCCCGACGAGTAGGTAGCTATGGCTTTCTGTCAAAATGGGCGGATGTTGCATATCTAGAAGAAATTGCTGAGGGTAATGAAGTACAAAAACAAACAGTGATTTCGCACTTATCCCTGTATTTAATTTTCTAGCACCCATGTAGTGGTCAGGAAGTTTTTGTCAAGTCTGTTAATTTTAGCGTTCTTGAAGACACTGACTTGTGAGTTCTATCACATGCACATCATGGGGTGCGAAAAGCTTTACAGGTAAACTATGCTACTTTTCGAGTATGCCTCTTTTGTTACGTTAACATCTGGGACGCCGTAGGGAGTCTAGGCTACATCCTGAACTTCATTCGGCTGGACTTTGTCCCACTTGGCTAGGTTAAGCTCCCAGCAAAGCGGAACGTAGTTCGGCATTAGCCTAGCACGATCCATCGGCTGACAGCCGCAATTCACTCTTGTCTAAAAACGCCTGCTCCTTTGCAGCTAAGGAAGGCTAAGGGACTTGCCCAATGGATTCCTCAGGGACTGCCAAATGAAAAAATATCCTATGAAGAAGAAGATGAGGTAACATATTTTTCCCCATCTTCCTCTGGATAATTAATTTCTTGCCAGTCCCTAATTACGACTCAGCCTCAAAATCTCTTCAGGACTTGCTACCTGCTTTGATACACTGTTCCACCAGAGGCATTACCTGATCGACATCTTGCCAGCCCAGAATTTCTGTGACTTTTTTTTCTAGATTTTTGTAAGTCTTGAAAAATTCGGCAATTTCATCCAAGCGGTGCGGGGCGATGTCTTGGAGAGACTTTACTTGAGCATAACGTGGGTCTTTGTCGGGAACACAAAGAATTTTCTCGTCGCGATCGCCTCCGTCAATCATCTCTAGCATCCCAATCGGTCGTGCTGCGATCACACACCCTGGAAAAGTCGGCTGATCTATCAACACCATACCATCAAGCGGATCGCCATCATCCGCCAAGGTGTTTGGCACAAAGCCGTAGTCGTAAGGATACTGAACAGAAGAATAAAGCACCCGGTCAAGTGCAAAGGCTTGCAAATCTTTGTCAAACTCGTACTTGTTTTTGCTACCCGCCGGAATTTCAATTAAAACGTTGATCAAACCCGGTTTGGGTTGAGCAGGAATACGTGATAAATCCATGACCGAAATTTTTAAGAGCGACACAGCAGATTGGGGGTGCCTTTCACTAACGCTCAAGCACTAGAGAGGTGAAACCACCAATAGTTGGCAACAACCAACCCCCGTGTAGCATTTTAAGGCAAGAGGGACCCTCCCAACTTGTAAGTCCTGGGATTTCCCCTATTCCTCCTCTAACGTGGGAGTTATTCTCTGAGTTAAGAAGCTTTTTAGATCACTTGCCTGACCTCGGAAGCGAGTAGCTTGTCTGTTGCCAAACATCAACGCTGGTGCTTGAAGAGTACTGGGCAATGACAAACAAAGGTAAGGTCAGAGTCAACAAAGCAATTACCGTGCCTATAATTTCTGCCCCCTTATGAAGATGGGGGTCAGAAGAGTTGGCAGACGGGCCACTTGATTCCATAAATTAGTTGCAATTGGAACTCAGTCAATTGAGACTGCAAGGAGGAGTGTAAATTTAAACCTCCTATTGCTTATTTTAACGATTTATTCCAAACAGATTGTCTTCCCGCAAACAATCTCAAAGAAATCCTCAATTAGGAGCAATCACCACTTGCAGAAGTTCCCCCTAAAGATAGAGGTATTAAGGGGGTTAGGCCGGCTTTATCTAAACACCATTGATTTGAACATAAAAAACCGCCTTTATCACTAGGGCGGTGTGATTAAGCAATCGGAGAGTAGGCTAATTGCATCCAAGTTGCCTAAAATGAGCGTCCTAGCCCATAAAGCAAGGTATTCTCCTTGAAAAATGAATGCCTATTAGCTTACTACAAGCTTACGTTGCTAGTTTTGTACCAAATTGTACCAAGGATTACATAGTCAGACTTTCAGTCATCTATCTTTGGGCATAAGTTTTTATAGGCTCTTTGATGAACCGGATGTACATATGCTTAAAGGTGGACTTGATGACGCGCGGCATACCAAAATCAATAGACATTAAGGCATCTGGTAGTTTCCAATCCATTACCTGAAGTTCCATCGGTCGCAGGTGCGGAAAGTGAATATCTGCCAGATCTCCGACAAGCCCCAGTCGCTTACTTGCTGCTACTGTAGGAACAACTGCTGCGTCAACGTTGAGAATTTCCACCATTGAACGGTCGAGGGCAAAGACATCGGAGGACGCGCCTAGGACATTCAACTGTCGAGGTTCTCCACCACTGGGACCATTCCCTTCATGACCGATGATCCCATCCAGAATCGTCAAGTCTGGGTTAATCGCTCGTGCCGTTTCCACCAACATTTCCCCAAAGCGCTTCTCATCCTTACCGGCTTCCATGTGCCACCAGGCTTTCATTTTTCCGGGAACACAGCCGAATAAGTTCTTGACGCCCATTGTCAGCGTCAACTGCATGTGAGATTTTAGCTTTGGCAAGTTAATCACCACATCCGCTTCCATTGCTTCTTTGCATAGCCGTAGATGGTTGAAAGCAACGCTAGCTGTTTCGTAACGCTGACCGTGGAATTCTACGATTGGTAAGTTGAGTTCTTGCATCATTGGCAGATATCCGTTCGCCTTCGCAACACCCATAGCACTACCAAAAGCTGGGCTATCTCCGAAAAAGGGTTTACCACCGGCTTCCTGAACGAGTTGAGCGACGCAGTAAACGAGTTCAGGGCGAGTAATGCATTCCTTTCCAAGACGGCCAGCCGTGAGGAGATTGGGTTTGAGCAAAACGCGATCGCCTTCTTTGACAAAAGCACCTATCCCTCCTAACGGCTCTAGCACTGTTTCCACGGATGATCGCAGTCGTTGCCGATCATAGGAATCAGCCCGAATTAAACTGACAGTAGGCATAACGTTAGATGTTGAATTTTGGTTTATTCGAGGAGAGCCAGAAAAGTTTTGAGTTTTGAGTTTTAAATTCAAGTAGGGGCACGGCATCACCAACATACAAGCGATCGCCTAAATATTAATGTCGCCGTACCCCTACCGCTCATGGGGCAGTTATTTTTGGACAGACCCTAACTCTTGGCTCCATGAGT
>DATNQP010000568.1:0-6467 GCA_036703965.1 Leptolyngbyaceae cyanobacterium | reverse complement strand
GTCGATGCGGCGTGCGCCAGTCGGTTCGACGTATTTCTCAGGGGTGTACTTACCGGTGAGTAACCCTTGAGCCAAAGGACTATAAGCAAGGATGGTAACGCCCAACTGACGCGCTGTATCCAGGATGCCGTTACTTTCAATTTTTCTCGCCAACAGTGAGTATCTTACCTGATTCACTGCCAGAGGTACCCCGCGCGCCGCCAAGTAATTGTGAGCTTCCCGCATCTGGTCAGCGGAGTAGTTGCTGACACCGACAGTAGCGATTCTACCTCGCTTTACCTCATCTGCTAGGGCATTCATCAGCGTCTCTTGGCTCATGAAGAAGCTAAAAGGCATATGCACCTGGTAGAGTTCGACTCGCTCGACCTGTAGACGTTTCAAGCTTTCTGTTAGGGCATCAGAAACAGCCTGAGCGGTAAATCGCCAAGGCAGGGGAAAGTATTTAGTCGCAATCTGCGCTGGACGCCCTAGCTCCTTCATAAACCGTCCTAGAAGGGACTCAGATTCTCCCATCCCATAAACCTCAGCCGTGTCAAAAAAGCTGATACCGGAATCCAACGTCGCCTCAAAAGCCTCTTGCACTTGGGAGACACCGTAATCACTGCCGTAGTTCCAGAACAGCTTGTCACCCCATGCCCAAGCGCCAATGCCTAAAGCGGTAACAGTTGAACCATTTTGACCCAAGGTTATAGTTTGCATTGTCAAGCGATTTTTATATTTATTGATATTTATTACTGTATCGTTGCTTAAAGCTAGCGATAGCAATGAAGAGGGTTCCAAAACATATATCTTTAGATACATATTGTAAGAACATAAAATACTGAATTCGGAAACGCGATCGCTCGTAAACGTTATGGAAACCAGTGATTTTTCTAATTCCCCGCCGACTTCATCGGCTCGTGACACCGCACTTCCTAGAATCAAGCTACGGACTATGTTCCGGCTAGGCCTGTTTCAAATGGGCCTGGGAATGATGTCAGTGCTAATCTTTGGGGTACTCAACCGTGTGCTGATTCGAGAATTGGGAGTACCAGCAACGATAGGGACAATTATTCTTGCCTTGAGCCTGTTTGTGGCTCCAGCGAGAATTTGGTTTGGGCATATGTCTGATACTAAGCCTTTGTGGGGATACCATCGCACAGGGTATGTCTGGGTTGGTGCTGCAAGTCTGGCTATCCTTTCAGTTCTAGTTGTACAGGTGATGTGGCAGGTCGGTGGTAGTTTGAAAGCAGAAGGCTGGACTACCCAAACTTATGCTTGGACTAGTTTGCTAGCTCTACTGTTTGCGCTTTATGGTCTAGCAGTCAGCGCTTGTTCTACGTCCTTTGCAACGCTACTGGTGGATGTTTCCGATGAAGATAATCGCTCCCAGTTGGTGGGCGTTGACTGGTCAATGTTGATTGGAGGAACAATTGTTGGGGCAATCGTCATTGGCGTCTTACTCAAGAAATTAACTCTGAATGCTTCGATAGAGTTACTACAGGTACAGATTAATCGCCTGTTTCTGATTGTGCCCTTGGTTATGTTTGGTCTGGCATTTGTGTCAACCTGGGGCATTGAGAAAAAGTATTCCCGTTATGCCTCACGCTCCACATTAGTGAACCAGGAAGAAAAGATTACCTTGAATCGAGCATGGCGCATCTTGACGGCTAGTCGGCAAACCCGGCTATTTTTTACTTTTCTGGTGCTGATGACCCTTGGGTTATTTATGCAAGACCCCATCCTAGAAAACTATGGGGGTGATGTCTTCAAGATGGAGGTCGGGAAAACAGCGACTCTTAACGCCTTTTGGGGGACTGGGACATTAATTGGTCTGAGCGTGGCGGGGTTCCTTCTGGTTCCGCGTCTGGGTAAGCGCAAGACTACCAAATTAGGTGGTTTGTTAGTTATCTTCTCCCTCGTCTGGGTAATACTGTCGGGATTTACCCATGACCCGAAACAGCTGCAAATCGCTCTACTATTTTTCGGTCTGGTTTCCGGAGTCCTCACGACAGGAGCCTTGACTTTGATGCTGGATTTAACAGCAGCGGAAACAGCAGGTACATTTATTGGTGCTTGGGGGTTAGCACAGGCTTTAGCGAAAGGAGTAGCGACAGTAACGGGAGGAGCTGTGTTTGATACAGGCAAGAAGCTATTTACTAACCTGGTGTTTGCATACGGTTTGGTATTTGTTGTTCAAGCTATCTGCATGGCTCTGGCAGTCTGGTTTCTAACGCGAGTGAGCGTGCAAGAGTTCCGCACTAATGCGAGGCAGGCGATCGCAACTGTCATGGAAAGTGACCTAGACTGATGCTGATTGCTAATTGTTCATCGTTCATAGTTCATTGATACTAGCCATTAGCCGTTGACGCATGACAGATTTTTGGAAAGAGGTTTTAAGCTTTGCCCAGACGACCTGTGAGAAAGTCGGCACCCAACTGTTGCAAGATTTTGGGCATGTGCAGGCATCCCAAAAGGATGATGGCAGCCTGGTAACACAATCGGATAAGTGGGCGGATGAGACAATTCGGAATGCGATCGCCACTCATTTTCCCAGCCACGGGATTTTGAGTGAAGAAGCAGAACACACATTTCCTGATACTGAATGGTGCTGGATTATCGACCCTCTGGATGGCACCACGAACTTCACGCGGGGGATTCCGATTTGGGGCATTTCACTGGGGTTACTGTATCAAGGGACTTCCGTGTTTGGTTATGTTCATTTCCCACCCATTGGGCAATCTTTTCATGGCTTCTGCGATAGTGAATCCAAAATAACGGGTCTAGAGAACGGTGCATTTCTGAATGGACGCCCTATCCATAGCAGCACCGATTCTCTCAGTAATAATCACTTTTTCAACCTTTGCTCCCGCAGTACCTCAGTATTACAGCAACCCTTTCCTTGCAAAATTCGGATGCTGGGTGTTGCCAGTTATAACTTCCTCACCGTTGCTATGGGTGCTGTCTTGGGAGGTATTGAAGCCACTCCCAAAATTTGGGATATTGCCGGGGCTTGGGTGATTGTACAAGCCGCTGGTGGCGTTTGGGTGCCACTGGATTCAGAGCCGATTTTTCCCCTCAAAGTAGGGCAAGATTACGGTAAGCGTCCTTACCCTACGTTAGTTGCCAGTTCCCCTGAACTGGTGCCGGTATTTCAACCCTTAGTGCAACTAAAATAGAACAGTTTCATCCCCGAAAACAGCAAGTGTTGCTTATGTATAAGGCTCTGGACATAGCAAAATACTTTATCAAGCTTGCTTCTCCTGAAGAAGAAGACTGGATGTAGTTATGGGGAGAATCAAAGGTAAGGAGCCTAAAAAGGGAAAACGTATTGCACCGCCTCCTCTAGTACCTGCTCTCCCAAATTACGATTTAGAACTGTATCAATCAGACCGTTTCATGACCTATGCTCAGAAGTATCTGGGATTAGATGTACAGGAAAATTCTATTAAACAAGTAAGAGATAGTAACACTTTAATCATGGAAACACAAGTTTGGATGCCCCTTCCCTATATTCCCATAGACCCAAGTAACTATCCACCTGCACTTGTTCAGTTGGGGGTGATTTACAATCGGCCTCCTGAAATAGGGCAAGATGTTCGTCTAACAAGCACTGTTACTCCGTTTGCAGGAACGTATTTCCACATAAAAATAACAGGTCTTCGAGACAATTTTGCTTTAGCACTTTCTCCGGAGAGTTCGGTTGGAAGACAAGCTGAGGAGTATTTTTTTTCAAAATATCCACAAAATGCTTACAGACGGCTCACGACAGAAGAATACTATAGACTTTACCCAGAAGAACGCGATGTGATACCTGGAAGAGTAATAAATCCTGACGAATTCTAAAGGTTCGTAAGTGGATAAACAAAATAAATTACACATCAAATACCATCGTTCGCCTCATACAGCAAAATGTCTCAAGACAATAGGTGTAAATAACTTTGCACAGGTACTTAAATAAATCTAACAGAGGGCTGTTATCAACCCCTGAACATTTCAAAAATAACTAAGGCTTCATGCTCTTTTTTGGAGATATCTAAATCTATAGCCAACCGTCGGTAGTGCCAAGCAATTTTCGGTCAGGAAACAGAAACTCAAGCCCTATGAGCACCCGCCGTAATTTTCTTAAAACGTTTGCCGCTACGGCTACCGCTTCTGTATTGACTTCTCCATTAAAGTTGGGGATGGCAAAAGAGCAAAGTACGCTACCGAGTCCCGATGCGCGATCGCTTTTGAAACCTGCCCGTTTAAAGCCCGGTTCTGTAGTTGGGATCGTCAGTCCGGCGGGTGCGACATTTGTCCGAGAAGAACTTGATATTGTACAAGATGCCGTTCGGGGCTTGGGGCTTGTCCCCAAACTTGCCCCCCATGTCCTTGACCAATATGGTTATTTAGCGGGCAAAGATCAAGACCGTGCTGCTGACATCAATCAGTTTTTTGCCGATGCGGAAGTGGCGGCGATTCTGCCTATTCGGGGGGGTTGGGGGTGCAGCCGGATTCTGCCTTATCTGGATTACGAACGAATCCGCCAAAATCCCAAAATTATTGTAGGTTTCAGCGATTTGACGGCTTTGATTTTGGCAATCAATGCTCAAACCAACCTCGTTACATTTCATGGTCCCAATGGGTTAACCTCCTGGAAAACGAGACAAACTGACTATTTCCGCCGAGTTTTGTTTGCCGGTGAAACCGTTAGCTTTCAAAACCTGAAAGATGGGGATGATGAAGACCGCCTAATGCGGGTGAAATATCGGATACAGACTATCACTCCGGGTAAAGCACAGGGCAGACTCATTGGCGGTAACCTTTCGGTTCTCTCGGGTATCGTCGGTTCTCCATACCTGCCTGATTTGAACGGTGCCATCCTTTTTTTAGAAGATATCGGCGAAAATATTTACCGCCTTGACCGCTTGATGACTCACCTCAAGCTTGCAGGTGTCTTTGACCAACTGGCTGGCTTTATCTTTGGGCAATGTAGGAACTGTTTACCTGACGCAGACTATGCCTCTCTCACTCTTGAAGAAGTGGTTTGGGGTCACATTCAACCCTTGGGCATTCCTGCCTGGTACGGAGCAATGATTGGTCATATTGAACCTGTGCTTACATTGCCTATTGGTCTAGAGGTAGAAATAGATGCTGAGGCAGGTACTATCCAGATGTTGCAACCCGCCGTGGTGTAACTATAAGTAGAATTTAGACGAGATATCTAAATTGAGAGTTCCTCCTATTGTAGGAGGGCAAGAGCCAGTTCAGTGCGCCAAAATGTTATTAAGAATTTAATTAACAGCTATCTAATAGCTTCTAACTCCTTGGGAGGAGAATAGCTATGAAAACAAAGATTTTGGCGACTATAGCTTTACTAAGCACAATATCTCTAGCCGAGCCAGTGAAAGCTGCAAATCCAGCGCACGTCCAACAGTTGCTGGAGACCAAAGTCTGTGAAAATTGTGACTTGGCAGGAGCAGACTTGAGTGGTTCTCACTTAGTTGGTGCTGATTTGAGAAACGCAAATTTGCAAAAAGCTATCCTGGCTAATACCAATTTAGAGGGTGCTGATTTAACGGGTGCTAACCTTAAAGGAGCCAATTTAACCGGAGCCTTTGTCAATGGTACGAGCTTAAATGAGGCTAACCTCGCTAACGTGAATTTCAGTGAAGCTCGCTTATATAGTGTTGAGCTAGCTGGTGCAAATTTGACAGGTATTAACCTCAGCGGGGCTGAAGTTTTTAATACAGACATTAGCGTTGGTGGAGAGTAGAGCTTATTGAGCGATCGCGTAATCAGCAAGGGGAGATTTACTCAAGCAAAGCCATACCATTTCACTATATGCTAGCTAAAAATGTGGGATGGGAATGGGTAATGGGAAAGCCTACTCTAATTACCGAATACCGATTACCCATTACCACTTGCCAGCCAATCAATAGTTCACCTATCCTCCTGAGTTAGTCATCATCGTGAGCAAAGCGGTGGAATAGGTAGTCTAGGGCGTGATTCCGCAGTTTGTAGTATTGCGGATCTTCCATAATCCGGGTGCGATCGCGTGGACGTGAGAAAGGAATCTCCATCACCTCACCAATTTTAGCCGCAGGACCATTAGTCATCATCACTAAGCGATCAGCTAGGAATAATGCTTCATCGATGTCATGAGTAATCATCAGCACAGTGCAGCGATGATCGTTCCAAATTTTCAGCAGTTCTTCCTGCAACTCTTCCTTCGTGATGGCATCCAAAGCACCGAAAGGTTCATCCAGAATCAAAACTTGGGGACGAATCGCTAAAGCACGGGCAATAGAAACCCGTTGTCTCATCCCACCGGACATCTGCGGTGGTTTTTTGTCAGCTGCTTCTGTTAGTCCCACCATCGCTAGATGTTCTCGCACGATCGCTCTTTTCTCAGCCTGAGGCTTATTGGGAGAAACAGCGTGAACAGCCATATAGATATTTTCAAAAGCAGTTCGCCAAGGCAATAGGGCATAGTTTTGGAACAC
>DATNQP010000567.1:0-4138 GCA_036703965.1 Leptolyngbyaceae cyanobacterium | reverse complement strand
CATCACATTCTGGCTAGTGATACCGAGGGCATGGTCGTGGTACCATAGCGTCGCCGCTTCCTGATTGTTGTTGAAGTTGTAAACGTAGGTTTGTCCCGGCGTGAACGTGTCCGTCGGGTACCCGTCACTTTGTGGTTCAGTATTGCTGCCGTGCAGGTGTATCGACACTCGCGGACTATTCACGTCGGTCGCCTGCACGCCGTGCAAGCTCAGGTCGAGCGGCAGCGGATGGGTGCCGAGGTTGTTGACTGCGGTGAGTCTAAGTGGCGTGCCCCTCTCGACCTCGAAAGTAGGGCCGAGGTACTCAGCCCCGCCGTAGCCCCATGTAGGCGCTTCTCCTAGGCTGCTGTGGAACGAGTGTGAACCCGGTGCGATCGTCAATGTGCTGGGGGGCGGACCCGCGAACGGGGTGGGCAAAGCCTCGGTAAATTTTGGTATCTGCGGCGACCTGACCTGTGGTACCTGTGCATGGGTTCTCGTCCTCTTAAGCATCGTAGGAACGAGCAATCCTGCTCCAGCCCCTGCACTTGCTATTAACAATTGCCTTCTAGTTAGCATTGCTACTTCCTTGGTAGATGTATACGTAAAACAAGCTCGCACACCTTGTTTTAGCTTTGATTTATGGCGTTGTTGAGAGGGTCTCAAAAGTATAACTACATTCTCTTCAAGTCAAATGGCACTACGATAAGCGCTAGTTGAAGCTTGGAAACCCAGTCAACTAGTAGCCAACACTGCCTAATTTCCCTTTGACTTAAGGGGACACAAACGTGCTGGTTTACCAATTTCCAGGGCTTCCATGCTCCAACATGTGCTTAATTCCATAGACCTCTTGCAAAAGTCGATTTTCGTTACCTAGCTGTATTACTTATCAGCTCTGGCTTTGCCTTTTATGCAAGAAGTTTAATGACCTTCAACTTAAGCACTACTCGACTAAAGCTAAACATGCCATAAGAAACTGGACTTTTGCTAAGTAGTAGACAAAATTAATGAACCGTATTAAGTTATGTAAGTTGACGGGAGTACGGCTATATTAATGTATCAAGAGAGCGTTGCTTTACGTCTGTTTACATAACGGCGTTTATTTACGTCTACCAACTACAATCACATTCTTAACATGTTTGCATCTATAAAGTAAGATATACTCTAATCTTAATCAATTATTTATAAAGTTAAGGTATCTCTGATTTATGATGATATGAACTCAGGCGAGTTACAAAAAAAATGTATAAAAAATAGACTTAATAGGGCAAAAATCAGCTAAAGCCGGTCACTGCCCGAAAGTACTCAATGAGCGATCGCAAAAGTTTTCGGTCTACTGAATTTGGCAGACATGAATAAAGGGGGTGTACCTCGCGGATTGGGTATCACCCCTTCAGCCTAGGTGGTCTAGATTTTGAACTTGAATTTCTTGAGATAGGTATATCTAGCTTGCCCCTGAAGGAGACTTCGCTTTTGGCAAAGTCTGTCTAATTTTGCCATGTGACAGTTGAGGGTGCGGAATGCGGGTTAAAGGAGCATTCGTCGCATAGTTCTAGTAACCAGTCAGGGATAGGCAAGAAGTGATACCGCATCCAGCTTGATAAAAGCACCATCGTGATTCCCCAATTCTGTTGCAAGTGGCTATAATTCCGTTGTTTGAGGTAGGCGTAGGCTAACTGAGTCAGGGCAAGTTCATAATCCTGGGTGTCTAAGGCTGCAATTGCAGCCTCTCCGTACTCATTGGCAGCTTGTTCCTCCAGTAACAGTTGTTCAACTTCACTTTCCTGCATATCTGGTTCAACAGCAGTACGCCAGTTTTGCTGTTGGGCAGTGGCGATCGCTTCAATTACTTCGTAGAAGCGACGTTCTATTCCCACTTTTAACCCAAGGGGGATAATTGGTTGTGGCAAAATATGTCTATTATCTTTGTCTTCCATTGTTAATCTCGATAAAATGAGTGAGATTTATCGGCTTCTAGTAAGAATTCATCGCTTCCTAGGGCATTGATCAAGCTAATCAGGTTTCCTTATCCTGAGCAGGGTTAGGTAGCCCCATAAAGACATGGAGATTATTGGAGAACAGCTGTGCGACTATCGAATTGCCAGCGTTTTATGTATCCGGTGATGTAATCCATTGCCACCGGACTCAGGTAATTTCGTCCGCCTCTTCGGAGTCAACCGGCGTTGCTTGTACTACCGCAGGAAGCGCTTGTAACTATCCACTCGCGGCGACACAAAACCACGCGCCTATTGCTGTTAGCCTAGGCGATCGCGGCATTAGTCACGCCCTCAACCACAACTCTTTTTAGCGATCGCTGCTAAGATAGAATTGATAAGAAAAGTGGATATCTGTGAGTGAGGGGCAACCCAATCAACAACTCACGTAGGTGGGATATGTCAGCCAACAGATTTGCAGAAGGACAACCGATAAGGCTCACCCAAATACTCCACTAGTTGGAAGTCACTTGCATAGGTGTTTCGCTGTCGCCGCCAAAGGGAATTGTCTTATTCGCGCACCTAAGGCTTTGAGCCAGACATCTGAGCTGTTCTCCAGAATTGCTTAGCTATCTCCTCATTAAGCTGCGAGAGTTCCGCAAAGCTTAACGTCTTTAGCCACAACGAAAAGCGCTGCATCGTGAACAACGAGAAATAACCCGACTGTTGGATACTTGCCAAGAACTCCATTAAATCCTGGTCACATGAAAGATATTCCTCCAAAGCTGCTTGATCACAACGTAAATAGCGAGCCAGTTTTCGCTGGGGTGTTTTCCCAGTTGTTGGGTTTCCTCTACCCATTGGCGCACAACATCATGCCCAATCCCAATCCTTTGAGCTAACTCTGGGTAGCTGGGATTTGGCAGCGGCTCAATCAAAAAGCGCACTAGCTCAGAAAGAAAGTTTCTGTCGATCTTTTTCAGGTGCCACTCATCCCTGTTCTTTGCCCAAAAGTGGTTGCAACTATTGAGTAATTAGCTTTATGGCTTAGCCTATAAAGAGTTTTCAGCCATGAGTACTGAACCCTCAGATTCTTGGCTTTAAACAATAGCGTGCAAAGCGTTAACTGATGCGCTCCAGCACTTTAGTTTTGCAACAAAAGAGGTTCGGAAATTACGTGAAGAGTAGACGCCCTGTTCTGTAGATGATTGAGGTTTCTGTCATTTCCGATCCCCATCAAGCGGGAGTTGTATTTAGCAGATTCCCTGATTAGTGATATTGTAATACGCTTTCTTTAGCAGATTCCCTGATTAGTGATATTGTAATACCATGCTTAAGATTTAAGCGTATAAAGCTTTACTTCTTGTTACTAAACTTCTCCACGTCTTAAACCGGAGGGATTGTAGAAGAAACACTGCCGCCTCTATCAGGCTTTCGCCCACATGGATAATACAACATTATTCTGGGTTTTACTTTTGCGTATCTTACGTTCTGGGAAACCCCCATTGTCCCTTACTGATGAATCTTTCTGCGACAGACTTGAAAAGTAAGCGAGTCCAACGTATTGCAGTTTGCCGATGAGTGTAATACACGCTGCTGGTGAACCCACTGGATAGCTACCGCTTTGTGTACTTCAGGCAATCGAAAACCGCTATGCGCTAGTCCACCAAATTGATTTTGAGGGGCAGCAAATCGCTGTAACGTCTGGCAACAGGAAAATTGAGAAAGTGGTTAGTGCTCAAAACTAGATTAAACTTCTTACATAAAAGACAAAACCAGAGCTGATAAGTAATACAGCTACGTAACGAAAATCGACTTTTGCAACAGCTCTATTGCTTAAATACTAGTGCGAACCCTGCTGTACAAGCTTATGAACCAGGAACGCGGACAGCTCCAACCCAAACAACTAGCTCCATATGCCGCTGGTTTAGATGCTGACCACGCAGCTGAGATCAGTGACTCCTTGGAGGTTCTTTTAATGCCAAAATCAGGGAAGAAGAAACTACCTACCACCTACCCCTACTACTGTTCACGATCCCGATCTCGTGATTTGGATGAGAACCCAGTTCGCGAAGAAGCAGAGGCGTTGATTACTCATATTCTTGAAGCCGAATCACTGGAGCAGGCTAAGGCAGGAGCTGCCAAACTCAAGGCGATGAGCCAATGTTTCCTAAAGTGGACAAATAAAGCCGAGTGGTTATCATTTGAGGTGCTCACTCTGCCTC
>DATNQP010000566.1:0-5415 GCA_036703965.1 Leptolyngbyaceae cyanobacterium | reverse complement strand
AAGTGACCTGTATTGGCACCCTGGTCAGGCTTAACACAGTAAAAAAAAATTGTCGATGGGA
Source organism: Leptolyngbyaceae cyanobacterium (assembly GCA_036703965.1). Lineage (GTDB taxonomy): Bacteria > Cyanobacteriota > Cyanobacteriia > Cyanobacteriales > Coleofasciculaceae > DATNQP01. The sequence continues at coordinate 5,354 of DATNQP010000566.1, read as the reverse complement.
GCTTTTGAGAACCAATGAGTGTTAAGGCAAGTGGTGGAAGCTCAGTTGCGCGTCCGCAACTCTATCAAACAGTACCGGTTTCAACAATTATCCAAGCAGAACAGCAAGACCGGTTCTTAGGGGGTGGTGAGCTAAGTGAGCTTGCCAGTTACTTCCGCTCTGGTATACAGCGTTTAGAGATTGCAGATATCCTGAGCAAAAACGCCGACCTGATTGTGTCCCGCGCTGCCAACCGGATTTTCGTTGGGGGTACCCCGATGGCTTTCCTAGAAAAGCCTAGGGAAGAAGTGGGTCAAGAGATGGTGCTGGCAGGTCGGAGCAGTTCCAGCACAGAGGTCAAAGAATCCATGAAGTTGGGAACTGCCACTTATGTGGAGAGTGGTGGCGGCTTCTTGGAAGGCTTGCGAGGACTCTTCAGTGCTTCTGGCGGCGGTCCAGCACCAGCGGGTTTCCGACCGATTAACGTCTCCCGTTACGGTCCGAAAAACATGCAGAAGTCACTGCGGGACTTGGCATGGATGTTGCGCTACGTCACCTATGCGATCGTTGCTGGTGACCCCAATATCATTGTCGTCAACGTCCGGGGTTTGCGGGAAATCATTGAAAATGCCTGCTCTGGAGATGCCACATTAGTGGCGCTACAGGAAATGCGCGTTGCAGCACTAGGGTATTTCAAGCGCGATGCCGAGGGAGGCACTATTGTTAATCAGTATTTTGAAATTCTGATTAACGAATTTAAAGCGCCCAATCCTTCAGATAAAGTGCGGCAGCGTCCTTCTGGGGACAAACAAGGTTTGCAACTGCCCCAAAGTTACTTTAATGCAGCAGAGCGGCGACCTAAGTACGCGATGAAGCCCGGTCTGTCGTCCTCGGAAAAGCAAGAAATTGTGAAAGCCGCCTATCGGCAAATCTTCGAGCGTGACATTACCCGTGCCTACAGCCAGTCCATCTCGTACCTAGAATCTCAGGTTAAAAACGGCGACATTTCCATGAAGGAGTTTGTCCGCCGCTTGGGTAAATCTTCTCTGTATCAGAAACAGTTTTTTGAGCCGTTCATTAACAGTCGTGCTTTAGAACTGGCTTTCCGTCATTTCCTGGGTCGCGGTCCAAGTTCTCGTGAAGAAGTCCAAGACTACTTCTCCATTGTTTCCAAGGGTGGTCTAGCCGCTCTCGTGGATGCACTCGTAGATTCTCAGGAATACTCCGATTACTTTGGCGAAGAAACTGTTCCCTACCTCCGAGGACTAGGTCAAGAAGCCCAAGAATGCCGCAACTGGGGACCACAGCAAGATTTGTTGAACTACAGTGCGCCATTCCGCAAGGTGCCGCAGTTCATTACAACCTTTGCTCGCTACGAGCAGCCGTTGCCCGATCAACACCCTTATGGTTCTGGCAACGACCCGTTGGAAATTCAGTTTGGGGCAATCTTCCCCAAAGAAACCCGCAATCCAAATACCCGACCGGCTCCCTTTGGTAAAGATACTAAGCGCATCCTGATCCACAAGGGTCCAGCTATCAACAACCAAAACAGCAATCCTAAGGCAGTCGGTGAGTTTCCCGGTTCCCTAGGACCCAAGGTGTTCCGCCTGGATCAACTGCCCTTATCGGGTCTTAGCAGCAAGAACAATAACGCCGCCAGCGTTAAATTCTCAGAAAGCTCTACCCAAGCGGTGATTCGTGCTTGCTACTTGCAAGTGTTTGGGCGGGCTGTCTATGAAGGTCAGCGCCAGAAAGTTGCGGAAATCAAGCTGGAAAACGGCGAAATTCCCGTGCGGGAGTTCGTCCGTAGCTTGGCGAAGTCTGAATTGTTCCGCAAGATGTACTGGACATCGTTGTATGTCTGCAAGGCAATTGAGTATATCCATCGGCGTCTGTTGGGTCGTCCCACTTATGGACGGCAGGAGAATAACAAATACTTTGATATCTGCGCCAAGAAGGGCTTTTACGCTTTAGTAGACGCCATTATTGACAGCCCAGAGTACTCTCAAACATTTGGGGAAGATACAGTTCCTTATGAACGCTATCTAACTCCGGCTGGTTTGCAATTGCGATCGGCACGCGTTGGCAGCCTTGGTAAGGATATCGGCACCAGGGTTGACAAGGAAGAGACGCCGCGCTTTGTTGAACTGGGTCAAGTCAGCCAAATGCGGACAGAACCAGATATTCAATTCCGCATCAACCAAGGTGTTACCTCACAGCGTGAGCAAACTAAGGTCTTTAAGCTGACGGATATCAGTGACAAGACAGGCGTGCAAACGTTGATTCGAGCAGCTTACCGGCAGATATTTGAGCGCGATATCGAACCCTATGTCGTGAGCAATGCCTTCTCTGGCCTGGAAAGCAGGCTGCGCAACAACGAGATTAACGTCAAGGAGTTCATTGAAGGAATAGGTATATCAGACCTCTACATCAAAGAGTTCTACACTCCTTACCCCAATACCAAGGTCATTGAGCTGGGAACTAAGCACTTCCTGGGTCGTGCCCCTGAAAACCAGAAGGAAATTCAGAAGTACAACAAGCTTCTCGCTTCTGCGGGAATCCGGGGCTTCGTGAGTGCCCTGGTCAACAGTATGGAGTATGGCAAGGTATTTGGTGAAGATACGGTACCCTATCGACGCTTCCCAACGCTACCGGCGGCAAACTTCCCCAACACGGAGAAGCTGTATAACAAGCTGACTAAACAGGATAATGAGCTGGTGGTGCCTAGCTTTGAGCCGGTGAAGTCACGCATGGATATGGCGAAGCTGCCATTGACTGGAAAAGCGATCGCGGACAGGGCAGCCAAAGCAAGTCAGATGGATATGAGCAAGCCTAAGTTCATCGAACTGGGTCGCTCGTTCCAGAATGGTAATGGGCAGTCGGTTGAAGTCGGCGTCGGTACAACGCGCCGCAAGCCTGCACGGATTTTCCGCATGACCCAAGGGGCAAACCAGGGAGAAACCGCACTGGTGATCAATGCCATCTACTGTCAGGTGATGGATGTCTTCAGTGGTCAGGTGCCGCAACAGTTCCGGCGTTCAGATCTGGAAAGCAAGCTGCGTAATGGTGAAATCTCGGTACGGGAGTTTGTCAAAGCCTTAGCGAGTTCTGAGATTTACTGCAAGCGCTTCTACACCCCCTATCCCAATACAAAGGTGATTGAGTTCCTGTTCCGGCATCTGCTGGGGCGTGCTCCAGCCACCCAAGGTGAGATTCGGCAATATAACAAACTGCTGGCACAGAAAGGTCTGAAGGCTGCTGTTGAAGCGATGGTAGATGGTGCCGAATATGCTCGTTTCTTCGGTGAGGATGTCGTGCCTTACAATCGTTTCCCCTCCCTGCCTGCTGGCAACTACCTCGGTAGCGTAAAAGCGGCTTCTGACTTAGTGAAGCAGTCTTGGTCTGATCTATCGCCTTCTTCTCTTACCTCTCGCTTTAGCAAAAGCTAATCGAAGATAGGAGTGAGTCACTCACTGCTAATTATTGTCTCCTCTGGCTTATTTAGGGCAGCTCAGAGGAGCTTTTTCCTTTGACTTAAGTGGGGACTGGGACTGGCGACTGGGCAAGGATTCTAATCCCTAATCCCTAATCCCTAATCCCCAATCACTAAAACCAACAATATTTATTTCCAGCGACCTGCTTAACTTATTCCCCACCCAAAACTGAGGAGAAATGTTACAAACTATTACGAACATAGGAAGAATGTGAACAATCTGTCGCAGAATTATTTGCGGAAGGTCGCTGTATCACTGACCTGATGTGTCAGTTACTACTCCCTGAAATCCTAAGACTACTTAGGGCACTTCAAAACAAGGGAGTTCAAGCCCTAAAAAGGCTGCTAACTTGGGCACATTCAGGAAAGAACGTCAGCTCTTCAAGTATGCGAATGCCAGTTTAAACGCACCTGGTTACATTTTTTTGGAGGAATCCATCGATGAGTATCGTCACGAAATCTATCGTGAATGCAGACGCTGAAGCCCGCTATCTCAGCCCTGGCGAACTAGACCGGATTAAGTCTTTTGTTACCTCTGGTGAGCGTCGCCTTCGCGTCGCTCAAACACTAGCAGACTCCCGTGAGCGCATCGTCAAGCAAGCGGGTGATCAACTGTTCCAAAGACGCCCTGACGTTGTTTCTCCCGGCGGAAATGCCTACGGGGAAGAAATGACCGCAACTTGCCTACGGGATTTGGACTACTACCTGCGTCTAATCACCTACGGAGTTGTATCTGGTGATGTCACCCCGATTGAAGAAATCGGTCTAGTTGGTGTCCGCGAAATGTACAATTCTTTGGGCACCCCTATCCCGGCTGTTGCTGAAGGCGTGCGTGCCATGAAGAATGTTGTCGCCTCAATGTTATCTTCGGAAGATGCGTCTGAAGCTAGCGGTTACTTCGACTACGTGATTGGTGCCATGCAGTAGGGCAAGAGTCCTTTCCCTGCGGTAGAGACGCGAATGTCGCGTCTGTACGAAGGATTCAAGAGACTAGGTGAAATAAGGAATTAGAATCATGCAAGACGCAATTACCTCTGTTATTAACTCTTCCGACGTTCAAGGCAAATACCTAGACAACGCAGCGTTGGAAAAGCTCAAGGGCTATTTCCAAACCGGTGAATTGCGGGTACGTGCTGCAACCGCTATCAGCTCTAACGCGGCAACCATCGTTAAGGAAGCTGTTGCTAAGTCTCTGCTGTACTCGGACATCACTCGTCCAGGCGGCAACATGTATACAACTCGCCGCTATGCTGCTTGTATCCGTGACTTGGACTACTACCTGCGCTACTCCACCTACGCGATGTTAGCTGGTGACCCTTCAATCCTTGATGAGCGCGTACTCAATGGTTTGAAAGAAACCTATAACTCTTTGGGTGTTCCCATCTCTGCCACCGTGCAAGCTATCCAAGCGATGAAAGAAGTCACCGCTAGCTTGGTTGGTGCTGATGCTGGCAAGGAAATGGGCGTCTATTTTGACTACATCAGCTCTGGCTTGAGCTAAGTGAAGCTCTCTTAGTTAGGGTCTGAGCTTGTAGTTGCTCGTTATGTAAAGGTCTGGGAAGTCAATTGTGAGTGCTAGCTTGTTACAGGCAAGTCTCGCTCGGACTAAGCACAAGCAGATGAGTTTTTGCGGTCTAGTATTGACGATTGACTCCCAGACTTTGTTCTAGGTATAGGCACCTTTCTATCGCTTTCGTTGCTCACTTCAAAAACTGAATTCAAATTCAAAATTTCTTAACCCCATTAGGAGAAATCAACCCATGCGTATGTTTAAAGTGACTGCCTGTGTTCCTAGCCAAACTCGAATTAGGACACAACGGGAGTTACAAAACACCTATTTCACCAAGCTGGTTCCCTATGACAACTGGTTTCGTGAACAGCA
>DATNQP010000565.1:0-2442 GCA_036703965.1 Leptolyngbyaceae cyanobacterium | reverse complement strand
GAATCCCCCTCTCAGAAATGAGAAAAACAATATTGATGGGCTAATTTCAACCAGCCTGCCGATCGCACTAGGTATATTTGGACTCATTGTATTGGTGTGGTTTCTCAAGTCTTTCTTGTGCATCTGCAAGCCGAACGAAGTTGTAATCCTCTCAGGTCGGAAGCACCGCATTAAGGATGGGCAAGACGTGGGCTATCGAGTGCTAACTGGGGGACGAGCAATACGCATCCCCATCGTTGAGACGGTTAAGCGCATGGATGTGACCACTATGCCAGTGCGAGTGGAAGTGCATAAAGCTTACTCAAAGGGAGGAACACCCCTGAACATTCAGGCGATCGCTAATGTGAAAATCTCTAGCGATCCGTTAGTTGTTGGCAATGCCATTGAGCGCTTTCTCGATCACGATCGCTCTGAAGTTGTGCGGGTAGCGCAGGAAACTTTGGAAGGCAATCTACGCGGTGTTGTCGCCACTCTCACCCCAGAACAAGTAAATGAGGATCGACTTAGGTTCGCTGAACGCATTGCCTCAGATGTCAGTCGTGACTTGGTTAAACTGGGTCTGCAACTGGATACCTTGAAAATCCAAAGTGTTGCTGATGATGTAGATTATCTTAGCTCTCTGGGTCGTAAGGAAATTGCCTTGGTTATCCGCGATGCGGAGATTGCTGAATCCGATGCGCTCACTGAAGCAGAGCAAATAGAAGCTGAATGCGAAGAACGCGCCGAGGTCGCCAAAACTCAAGATCAAATCGTGATCTTAGAGAAGGAAAACGAGCTACGCAAAATCAAGGCAAAACTAGAACGGCAAGCTCGCTCCGAAGAGGAGATTACTATCGCCGCCGCCAAAGAGAAGAAAGCTAAAGCGGAGCAGGTGCTACAGACATTAAGGGCGGAGTTCGAGCGTCTGCGTCTAGAAGTGGATGAAGTACTACCCGCAGAAGCCGAACGACAAGCAAAAGAGCTACATGCCAGAGGGGAAGCTGCCGTATTTACCGAGAACGCTCAAGCGGCTGCTTTAGTGAATGATCTGCTCTCTCAGGTATGGCAAGAAACGGGTCGTGATGCTTCAGAGTTGTTCTTAATTCAGCAGATTGAAACCGTATTGCGGGAAGCGGTTCAGATTCCAGGGCGGCTTCACCTTGATAAGGTAAACGTGATTGACAATGGCGATGGTAAAGCGATCGCAAGTCTGGTCAAAGTCTATCCGCAAATTGTTCGTCAATTCCTAGAGGGTGTCAATGAAACCCTAGGCATTGATGTAGTTGGCACTCTTAACCGTAGTCAGGAAGACAAAGGAGCAAAATAAATGGAAATCATTGGCTTTTTGCTGGGGATTTTTGGTCTAGGGACTGGGGCTGGATTTTTTGTGATTCGCAATTTTTATTACATTTGCCAGCCCAGCGAGGTACTCATCTTTGCCGGGACTCGAACTCGACTGCAAGATGATCGGGAGGTAGGATATCGCTTAGTCAAGGGGGGTAGCAGTCTACAAACGCCTCTGTTGGAGCGTGCCTTCCGGATGGATCTTACCAACATGATTATCGACTTACGGGTGGTTAATGCTTATTCCAAAGGTGGAATTCCCTTGACAGTGGAAGGGGTAGCAAATATCAAAATTGCTGGTACTGAACCCACTATCCACAATGCGATCGAGCGTCTACTGGGCAAGAGTCGCAAAGAAATCGAACAGTTGGCGAAGGAAACGCTGGAGGGCAATCTGCGGGGTGTCTTGGCAAGTCTAACACCCGAACAGGCAAACGACGACCAGCTTGCTTTCGCTAAAAGCTTGTTAGAGGAAGCAGAGGAAGACTTAGAAAAGTTGGGGCTGATACTGGACAATCTGCAAATTCAGAATATCTCAGATGAAGTTCGCTATCTGGATTCGATTGGGCGTAAGCAACTGGCGGAATTGTTGCGGGATGCTCGAATCGCTGAAGCCAAAGCCAAAGCACAGTCTGTGATTCAGTCATCAGCTAATAAGAGAATCACGGCACTCAGGCGCGTTGAGCGGGATATTGAAATTGCCAAAGTGCAAGCAGAACGACGAGTCAGAGATGCCCTCACCAAGCGGGTCGCTATGGTGGCTGAAGTCGAGTCTGTAGTAGGGTCAGAGGTGGCTAAGACTCAGGCTGAGGTGGCGGTGCAGCATGAGCGGATTAAGCAGGTGGAACAGCAACTACAAGCTGATGTGGTGGCACCGGCTGAGGCAGAATGTAAACGTGCGATCGCTAAGGCGAAGGGAGATGCCGCTCGCATAGTCGAAGACGGAAAGGCGCAAGCCATAGGGACACAACGCTTAGCTGAATCCTGGAAAGCAGCGGGTCCCAGTGCTAGAGAAATCTTCCTGTTCCAAAAGCTGGAAGTACTCCTGAAAATGATGGCTTCTAGTGTACCGGACGTTGAGGTGCAAAACGTGACTGTGATTGATGCCAAAAGCGGCAA
>DATNQP010000564.1:0-8812 GCA_036703965.1 Leptolyngbyaceae cyanobacterium | reverse complement strand
CCTCGACGGTCTTTAATTTCTCGCGCGATCGCTAAACGCTGCTGCTGGTAATCAGTTGCTTTGGGGTATTCTCCTAAGGCATGATAAACAATGCCCAGATCTCCTAACGCTTTTCCCTCCCCTTGACGGTCTTTAATTTCCCGCGAGAGAGCCAGACGCTTCTGATGAAATTCAATCGCTTGAGCATAGAGGTCTGCACCATAGTAAGCATTACCCAGATTGGAGAGTGCCTGGGCTTCCAAACGACGGTCGGCGTTATAGTAAGAAACTCTTTGCCGTATGAACTGCCAATACGGTTCTAGGTAATCAAAAGTGTCTGTGTAGTACAATCCGTTCTGAGCGAAGGCAAGCCCCAGATTTGCCAGTAGCACCCCCTTCAATTCCTCGTTAGCGGAATAACCAAGTTTCTCCTCAATCTCCAAACTCTTTTTGTAGTAGTTAATAGCTTGGTCATATAAGCCACCTACAACATGGTAATTAAGACCAATCTCGAAGAGTTTCTTCGCATCCTCCTCGCCCTCACCGTCTCCATCTAGCTGCGCTGAACTACTGGAGAGCCAATTGGGGGAAACTCCCTCAACAGAAAAGTAAGCGATGCCGTAAGGACTGATAAATTGCCCTTCCCACTCCAGTTTCAGGATTGGCTCATAGATGGTTATTGCCTGCGGCTGAGACTGGAGAGCAACGTCGGTTGGAGTAGCAACTGATTTTTGCATAAATTGCCAATTTAGAAGTGCTGTTCCAGGTGCGACGAGAACTGTAACCACGAAGGTTATGAGTGCAGTCAGGATAATTCTTCTGGGACGCCTTGTCATCACTTGGGACACTGTTGAGGGTGCCTCTGTCATAGCCCACAAACAAACGGCACGTCCAGCCCTCGCGCCTCTACCCAGGTGTTCCTATATCTGAACCGCGTTTGAAAAAGAACCTAAAACTTCAGGCTGCGGGTATTCAGCAAGACTATGCCGTTGCGATCGCTTTGCCCTTGCATTCCGATGGAATTTCCGGTGTCCTGAGCATCTACTCAAAACAAGCTAACGCATTTGATGTCGCCGAACGCTGTAGCACTAGCTCAAGAAAAAGAACTCAGCGAACTGAAATCCCGGATTATCACAACAATTTCTCACGAGTATCGTACACCATTGACAACAATTGCCTCTTCTGCGGAACTACTTGAAAACTACCGCCATAAATGGGATGACAACAAGCCACTCAAACATTTTCAGCGTATCCAATCTACTGTCAAGCATATGACTACCTTAGTCGATGATGTACTGTTTCTTAATCAAGCTGATTTTGAAAAGCTACAGTGCCGTCTAGCTACTGTGAACTTGGTAGCCTTTTTGAATGAATTAATTGATGAACGGCAGGCGACAATTGCTGATAAGCATCACCTGATGTTTACCAGTATTGGGGAAAACGAACAGTTTTTAGGAGATGCCAAGCTACTCCGTCAAATTCTTACTAATCTCCTCGACAATGCTATCAAGTATTCCCCCGGTGGTGGAACAATATCTCTCTGTCTCAAGCTTGAAGAAACACAAATAACTTTTTCTTGTCTTGATGAGGGAATTGGTATCCCTCTCGAAGAGCAACAGGACTTGTTTAGTCCTTTTAGCAGAGCCACTAATGTTGACACGATTAGAGGAACTGGACTGGGGTTATCCATTGTCAAGAAGTGCGTAGATTTGCACAACGGTCAGATTACTGTGGATAGTGTTGTTGGGCAAGGAACGAAGTTTACCATAACGCTGCCCAGGAAACGCTATTGTTATCCCTCTTCTGTCAAACTGGGGTGAAAGCTTGATTTTTAGTGAGCAGAAACGACGTAAATTCGTTGAATTTCCCGAAAGTGACACAAGAGGGTTAATATTCACTGTTTTCGGATTAACCACATTTTCTCCGGTCAAGGTCAAGCGGTAGATGAGCAAGAGAACTTGCAACTGGATACGTTTTATGATGCACTTAGGATATTGATGCTGGTAAAGTTTTACTATGATGAATAGTTCTCTTGCAAAAGTCGATAAATATTATCAAATCCATCTGCGTTCATCTGCGGTTAAAAATCCAAAATTAACATTTTTGCAAGAGGTCTAATCTTCTCCCAGAACAGCCAACTGATGACTGAACAAGCTCTACCCGAAGTTCTAGAAAAAGTTTTTGCAACCAACAGCGAACCTGACGCTGTCTTTTCCGCTTTGCTGCCAGCCTTGTGTGAGGTATTGCAAGGCGATAGCGAAGCGGGACACCGTCGCGTCGATCGTTGTTTTCTTTACCTGCGTAATCCCTACAACAACCTCGGTAAAATTCCTTACTGCTGGCTTCGTACTTCTCAGTATCCTGATGTTAGTACTACCGAATGGGCTGAAGAACCAGAATCTTTGCCAAAGGAAGACCCACTGTTTGCTGCGGCACTGCGAACCGAGGCATCGATTTTTGTTGAGGATGTGGAGACAGCTAGCCCAGAGGTGGTCAACCTTGCTTTCGAGCAAAAACACTTCGGACATAGGGCATTAGTTCACGCTCACCTATGCCAGGACGGTGTTTTATGGGGGATTTTGCAACCCGCTGTCTTTGGTCAGCCTAGAGTGTGGACTCAGTTTGAGCGCTCTGTAATTGCTCAGGTAACAGAAAAGATTACACCACTTGCTGTTGCGTATGTGAAGGCGGCTGGTATCTAATTCCTCTCCAAAGTGAAGGATAGGGATTAAGCATTCACAAAATATTCACACTTGAACACTACTCTTTGTTTATAAGCCTTTGGACTGACGCACCCTCTCAAGTAAATGAGAGGGTATTTTTTTAGCTGCAAGATCTGAGCCAATCTTTTATACTTCTTGTTTCCCTGATGAGAGCTTTCTACTGTTGAAGTATGAACTAGTTGAGCTTAAAAAAATCGCTATGTTACTTACACGTCAACAAATTAAAGCTAAAAAACGAAATGCTCAAAGGCTGGCTCAATTACTCAAGGATGCCAGGAGGGAATTAGAGCAAAGCCTTACTGTTATTGAGGATACCGCCATTGAGCAGGGCTTTTGGGGAATGGCAGACATTTCTTGTTCACAGGATGCACACTCTGTCATTGGGCAAATTCTTGCGATCGCAGATAAATGGCATCAGTGTAACCATTTTGAAATAGAGGAGAAGTTATCCCAAATTGAGAAAGAATTTTACCCAGATTAAGGGATTTTCAAATTACTAGGCTTAGATGTCAAAGGCCAACCTAAGGGAGTTGGCTGTTCATAAATCCGTTTGAGGGTATTGATGTCCCTGGCTGAAATTTGAGGTGAATTGCGTACTTGTGAGAAGTACATGGTATCGCTTTCTAAAGAACTGTGACCCCAAATCCCTAGGGCGTGACCGAGTTCGTGACGGGCAGTGGCAATAGTGTACTCCACTGTCTGGTCGGGACTCAGCTGGATAGTAAATCGATGGGATAAAACCTCTTCAGGTGCGTCTACTGCTGAGCGAAGGTAAAACTCATAGCGGGTTTGGGCAGAACGAGCGCGAGGCAGATTAAGTTTTCCTGTTTCACGGTTGAGGGACGCTTCTAGAGGAGGGCGCGATCGCAAAATGGAAATATCCGCAGCAGCTGGTTGGGCAACCACTTCTAAGGGTAAATAAACGCTCCATTCCTGTACAGCCTGTAATACAGCATCAACCCAGTTTTGGAACCGCTGGAGGCTGCTGGGCGACTCAGTGGCGTCTGTTGGTTGCTCCACGTAAACCTTGACGGGAAACTGTGACCAAACCAGATACCCTACCGGGGTCAGCTTTACCTCAGAGAAATAATCACCCGTGCCAGTAGTGTCTTGCCACTGCGCTAGTGGGGTTGGCAGAGGGTGAGTCTGAGGGGTTGGTAGGGAAGACAGGGAGGACTCAGCTGCTACTACTAGGGAGCTAGGACTCCGGAGTTGGAACTTCTGCTTGCCCCAAGCTAGCAAGCCGTTCTGAGCCTTCACCGCCTGTAACTGAGTAAAAATTACCAACAGACTGGTAGCGATCGCCACGCCAAAAACTATAAGGCGTCTCCAGTTCTTTCCCTGGCGACGCCCCAGCTTACTTGCAGTAGTGCCTTTCATCCTAAACAAGGAACACTCCTGCTGCTATCTTATTGAACTCACAACTCAAAACTTCTACTTGCCCAACCAACCCGCGCTTAAAATCACAGTCAAGCCCATAAAAACAACACTGAATGCCCAGGTAACCCGGTTCAGAGCCGTCTCGGCACTCTTCGTGCTGGTAAAGAGTTGGGCTTGACCGCCAATCCCCCCGATGCCATCGCCTTTAGGGCTATGCAGCAATACCAAAATAACTAGACCTAGGGCAGATATGGCCCAAATAATTTGTAGGACTTGAGCAATCGTCATGATCAAAACTCGCTCTAGGAAATTAAGATTCAGTTTTTACAAAGAAACACGCACTGGTGTCCGATTCGCTCGGACTTCAAACTCAACGGGTTTCACTAAGGAGCTACCGGTCATCTCCACTGGCTGCGGCAGTTTTAAGATTTCCAGAATGGTCGGCGCAATATCCGCTAGACGCCCGTCGCTGCGCAAGGCAACTTCCGTGCCATGTCCAGGGATTTTTAATCCTTCCCCTTCCACTAGGATAAAGGGTACGGGATTCGTTGTGTGAGCCGTCCAAGGGTTGCCTGCTTCATCCCACATATACTCAGCATTGCCGTGGTCAGCCGTAATTAGGGCAGTACCACCAGCTTTGTTGATGCTTTCGATCAGGCGTCCTAAGCAGCGATCTACAGTTTCAACAGCTTGCAGGCAGGCGTTCATGTTCCCAGTATGACCCACCATGTCGGTGTTGGCGTAATTAATCACAACGAGGGAGTAAATGCGTTTTTCGATTGCCGCGATCGCCACATCCGTCAGTTCCACCGCTGACATCGCGGGTGCGCGGTCGTAGGTTGCCACCATTGGACTTTGCACAAGTTCCCGGTCCTCTCCGTCAAAGGGCAGCTCTAAACCCCCATTGAAAAAGTAAGTGACATGGGCGTATTTCTCTGTTTCAGAGGTGCGAAATTGGCGTAAACCGTTTTTGGAAATTACTTCCCCTAGAATGTTGTTCAAGTTCTGAGGCTCAAACGCTACCAATACTGGAAACGTCGGGTCGTACTGAGTAAAGGTTGCAAAAGCGAGGGGCTGAATTGGCTCCCGCTCAAAACTATTAAACTTTAAATCAACGAAGGCTTGCGTCAGCTGCCTAGCTCTGTCGGGACGGAAGTTAAAGAAAATGACACCATCTCCCGATTCCACTGCACCCGGAGCAATCCGTGTCGGTAGGACAAACTCATCTGTCAGGCCTGACTCGTAGGATGCCTTTAATACCTCAACTGCCGAACGACCATCCCCAGAGCCATCCTGGGTCATGACATCATAGGCTTTTTTGACACGATCCCAGCGTCTATCTCGATCCATCGCGTAGTAGCGACCACTGAGGGTGACAATACGTCCAACACCAATCTTATCAATATGATCCTGAATCTTTTGAATTGCCTCAACACCCTCAGTCGGCTTGGTATCACGACCATCTGTAATGGTGTGAAGGCAAACCTCTGATAGTGCTTGGGACTTGGCAAAATCTAGCAATCCAAGCAGATGATCTAGGTGGGAGTGTACTCCACCTTCAGAACACAAGCCCACTAAGTGAAGCTTACTGCCCCGACTCTGGACTTCCTGACATACTTGTAACAGCGCTCTATTGTCTCGTATCGTCCCGTCTTCCACAGCATCAGAGATGCGAACCAGTTCTTGCGGAACCACGCGACCCGCGCCTATATTGAGGTGACCCACTTCTGAGTTACCCATTTGACCTTCTGGTAGCCCTACTGCCTTTCCAGAAGTCCGAATAAGTGTGCTGGGGTAGGCAGCCCAGAGGCTGTCCATTATAGGTGTCTCAGCCGCAGCAAGGGCGTTTCCATCGGTTTCTTCGCGATAGCCCCAGCCGTCCAAGATGACTAGCACCACGGGAGAGACAGGTGCTTGCGTCATAATATCGCCCTTTGTTCATAAGATGAATTTCATCGCAATAATAGCATTGCGTTTTGTATTCGCAGCCGAATTTTGTGGGACTTATTTTAGCTTTTCAGATTTTCAGTCGTTGGGAGTAGCGATTAAGGGGGATGATTAATTATCTAACAGGTTATAGAGATACAAGGGTAAAACTCAGTAAATGCTGCTCACAACCCGTTAACTCTAGCCAATGCGCTTTTCCAAGGAATGGTCCTCTTGCCTGCCTCTCTTTGAGCCTGACTAGTCCTGGGACACAAATCAGTGACGATACAAGCGTTGCAGCTGTTTATTTTGCTTTCCACACAGCTCCACTCTGATATGTCAGGGAAACAAAATAATTTTTCTACTGTGACTGGGATAATACGTGCAATCAATCTTTATCATTTTCTAAAACTGTTTAAACCATTAGAAAATAGAGCTATTAGCTTTGCTGAATGCGACTGCTAGCTGGGTTCCTGAAGATGGCTAATCACGTTTAGTGCGGTAACAGGCAGACCCGTGTTCGGAATCCTATGGGCGCTGCATCTGTTCAAAGAGTTGTAAGGGCAGTGACACAAGCATAAACCAACCTCCCACTAGCTAGGGAGCTGATTGGACGCAATCTGGAGATGCAATTGATGGAACACCATGAAGGAAGGACGAAACGAACGTCCCGGCGCAATTTTTTAGGACAGGCGCTGACCGCAGCAGGGACGGCGATAGCCGCTCCCTCATTGCTCAATCAGGCAACAGCCGCTAAGGAAAAGCAATCGATGCAAGCCCCTGAAGGCGAAATGGCTGTAACACTCAATGTAAATGGTGAGGCGCGATCGCTCACCATCGAGCCACGAGTGACCCTCCTAGACACCCTGCGGGAGCGTCTGGAACTCACGGGCAGCAAAAAGGGCTGTGACCACGGTCAGTGTGGAGCCTGTACTGTCCTTATCGATGGACAGCGAGTATACTCCTGTCTCACCTTGGCTGTGATGCAAGAGGGCAAGAAGATTGTCACTATTGAAGGACTTGCAAAGGGCGATGTCCTCCATCCAGTGCAGGCAGCGTTCATCGATAACGATGGCTTTCAATGCGGCTATTGCACACCAGGACAGATTTGCGCGTCGGTTGCCCTACTCGATGAAGTTAAACGGGGCTGTGCTAGCGCCGTCACACCAGATCTCAGCAGTCCCCCGCAATTGGCTGGACTCTCTGAGGCTGAAATCAAGGAGCGGCTGAGCGGCAATCTCTGTCGGTGCAGCGCTTACAACGGCATCGTCGCAGCCGTGCAGCAGACAGCCGGACAAACGCCTCCCTCTCCTGCCGCAGCGGTGATGGTCAGTGAACCCAAGGAAATGCCGACATGAAAAACTTCTCTTACATCCGCGCCACCTCGGTTAAAGATGCAGTACAAGGGGCGTCTACTAACAACGATGCACTGTTCATCGCAGGCGGCACGAACCTGGTTGACCGCATGAAAGTCTTTCTGGATGAGCCATCGCAGCTTATTGATATCTCCCGGCTGGAGATGCAGCGCATTGAACCAATCACTGGGGGTGGTCTACGTATAGGGTCACTGGTAACCAATACGGCAGTAGCCGACCATCCCGATGTCCGGCGCAATTATCCGATGTTAGCTAGGGCGATTCTGTCCGGTGCTTCTCAGCAAATTCGCAACGTTGCTTCCGTCGGTGGGAATATGTTGCAACGTACTCGCTGCCCGTACTACTACGACACAGCCTTCCCTTGTAACAAGCGGGAACCGGGAAGCGGCTGTCCCGCTGCAACGGGTATTAACCGTATGCACGCGCTCTTTGGAGCCAGCAACCAGTGTGTGGCAGTTCATCCATCCGATATGTGCGTCCCCCTCGCGGCTTTGGATGCAGTTGTTGAAGTGGAAGGTTCCAAAGGCAAGCGGCAGATCCCGTTTACCGATTTCCACCGTCTACCGGGCGACACACCTCAGCGGGATACCAACCTGGAGCCAGGGGAACTAATTACTGCCGTCGTGTTGCCGCCAGTGCCGTTTGCCAAGTCTGGCGTGTATCTCAAGTTGCGAGACAGGGCATCCTATGCCTTCGCACTGATTTCCGTTGCTGCTGCCGTTGACTTGGCAGGCGAGCGCATCCAGAATGCACGTCTGGCAATGGGCGGCGTTGCTCACAAGCCTTGGCGTCCTACGGAGGCGGAGAAGTTTTTGATTGGCAAACCCGCCAATGCCGAAACATTCCAGCAGGCGGCAGACATGGCCCTACAGGGCGCCAAGCCACTTGCTCACAACGGCTTCAAAGTTGAATTAGCTAAACGAGCCATCAAGCGATCGCTTATGGTATCAGCAAAAGGAGGAGGTGTAGCATGAACAAGGTGATTGGCACGGATGTTAACCGCAAAGATGGACGAGCTAAGGTAACGGGCACAGCCACTTATGCGGCAGAACACCAAATTCCAGGACTGGTTCACGGGTATCTGGTTACGGCTAGTATTGCCAACGGACGCATTAAAAGCATCGACACCAGCGCAGCGGAACGGGCACCGGGGGTAATGAAAGTCTTCACCCACAAAAATGCCCCGAAGATGTTCACGCCCGCCAATAACTTTATGACCTCCAAAATCTACGAGGCTCGTCTGCCTCTGTCAGATGATAAGGTTCACTACGGGGGGCAAATTATCGGTTTGGTGGTGGCGGATACGTTTGAGCGATCGCGTCACGCTGCACACTTGGTTAAAGTTGAGTATGAGACGCAGAAGCCACTGGTCGAGTCGAAGAATGCCATCTTTAAAGAAGCTCCGGCTCAGATGGGTGAGGAGTTTAA
>DATNQP010000563.1:0-3050 GCA_036703965.1 Leptolyngbyaceae cyanobacterium | reverse complement strand
TTCCGTCTTGGCGAATTTGTGGGACTATGCGCGGCAGGTTCAAACCGACTATGACTTGATTCTTAACTTCGCTTATGACTGGTTGCCATTTTACCTGACGCCCTTTTTTACCTGTCCTGTAGCGCACCTAGTCAGCATGGGTTCGTTGACAGAGGCGATGGATCAGATTATTGAACAGGTGGCAATCCAGTTTCCTGGTACAATCGGCGTCCATAGTCGAGCGCAAGCGGCAACTTTTACTTTTGCCGACCGCTGTCGGTGTTTGGGAAATGGCATTGACTTATCGCTTTATGACTTCTGTGCAGAACCGGCTCCCTGGATAGGGTGGGTGGGTCGAATTGCGCCAGAAAAGGGGCTGGAAGATGCAGTGGCAGCCTCCCAGTTGACTGGCATTCCTATGAAAATCATGGGTTTTCTGGAAAATCAAGGCTACTGGCAGCAGATTGTCCGGGATTACCCAGATGCACCCGTGGAATACGAAGGGTTTCTTTCAACAACAGAACTCCAAAAGCGCTTACGTCAGTGTCGAGCGCTCTTAATGACGCCCCGTTGGGTAGAGGCATTTGGCAATGTGGCGATTGAAGCCCTAGCTTGTGGGGTGCCGGTGATTGCCTACCATCGAGGTGGACCCGCAGAAATTGTTGAAGATGGGAAAACTGGCTTTTTAGTAGAACCTGATTCTGTGGAAGGGTTGGTAGAGGCAATGGGACATCTGGAGAAAATTGACCGTTATGCCTGCCGCCAACGAGTAGAAGTTGAGTATTCTAATCATGCAATGGGCGATCGCATAGAGCAGTGGTTAGTCGATATTTTGAGGGAGCGTTGTCGCCCATCATCGGGGAATTGACTCAAGTGCATCCCGATGATGCTCCGGACACTGTTTTACTCTATATCTATTTCTCTAATTCTCCGCGTCTCCGCGTCTCCGCGTCTGCTTATCTTAGTGCCATTCGGTTGTCACCCTCGTTTTCGACCCCTGTCATGGCTACCCTGAACTCTTAATTTCCAACGGGAAAATAACACTAAAGGTGGAGCCTACCCCAAGCTGTGAAACTAGCTCTATTTTGCCTTGCAGAAGTTTGACTAGCCGAGATACGATCGCTAATCCCAAACCTGTACTCTCAGGAAGGTATGACTGTTCGCTTGAGCCTACTCGAAAGAAGGGTTCAAAGATACGAGCCTGATCGTCTGGTGCAATTCCACGCCCGGTATCCGAAACAGCGATCGCCCATTGATTCTCGCTTAACATCTGACAGGTTAATTGAATCTTGCCCTGTTGAGTGTAACGAATAGCATTGCTGACGAGATTTGTCACAATCTGCTGTAATCGCAAAGGGTCGGTCAGCACTTTTTCGGGAGCTAGAGAGCAATCTATCAGCAACTCTAGCTCTTTTGAGAACGCCAACGGCTCTAAGACTTCTATCACACTGTTAATTAAAGATCGCACATCGGTTGGCATTAGATGCAGTTGAATCTTTCCGCAGTCAGCTCTGGAAAGTTCCAAGGTATCGTTGACTAGGCGCAATAATTGCCGACCATTGCGTAGCACTCGCTCAATATGTTCTAGTTTAGGTAAATTGTCTTTTCCGTCTGAGCGCCCTTGATGGCGCAAAAACAGCTCTGAGTAACCAATAATTGAGTTTAAGGGCGTTTTGAGTTCGTGAGCTAGTACAGAGAGGTTGTCCTGATTAGCGCGAAGTAAGCGAGTCAGTTCCTGATTGGTACGCGTGAGCTGATTTTGCAGCTGCTGTAGTTCCCGCAGGCGTTCATCCACATAACTTTTAAAACATTGAGCGATCGCTTCATCAATCACAGCATCAATCAGACGAACTGCTCGAATGCCTTCGGCGGGTGTTCCAGTTAGCAAGTTCGCTTCTAGAACAGAAAATATCACTTGGCGCAGTAAACGATACTCCCGTGCAACTTCTGCTGGATCGAAGCCTTGTTCAGCCCGAAGCACACCGTGGTATAAACTTGCCTTCACTATCGGCTGAATTTCACTTTCTTGAGTATGGGAAAGCACAGTTGCCATCGCCGAGAGGACATGGGAAAGATGATTCTCTATGGCTGGGCGAGGTAGAGCGTTAGCGCTTTCAATCTGTCTATCCTGGCGAACGGCTTCAACCCATTGCTCTATAACGGTTTCAGTTTTCTCAACCAGCAATTCACTAAAATTGATCATGAATTCAGATGCAAGGAAGAATCAGAAAATCCCTGAGCATAACTAAGTCTAGCGACTCTGGCATCTTCTCAACGATAGATATTCTGCTTTAAACGTTAAATTGATCGAGTTCTAACTTTAGAGTCTTGTCGCTTAAAACTCCAAGCTTAAAACTGAAGGTAGGCCAGTGTAGGGCAGCGCTTTGTGTTGGAGTTGTGAGTGATGAATCTCAAAGTTATTGTAGGACTGTTGAAAGAAACATGGACTGAATGGCAGGAAGATAAGGCATCCCGCTTAGCTGCGGCTTTGGCATACTACACTGCCTTCTCGATCGCGCCTTTAGTCGTTATCGCGATCGCGATCGCTGCCCTCGTCTTCGGTGAAGAGGCTGCCCAAGGTCAGATTGCCACGCAACTTGGAGCCTTAGTTGGTCCAGAGGCCGCAGGAGCGATCGAGTCCCTGGTTGAGAGTAGTTATCGCAAGTCAGGAGAGGGAATCATTGCCACCGTCATCAGTATAGGTCTCCTCTTTTTTGGCGCTTCCAATATCTTTACCCAGCTACAAGACTCCCTCAATACCATCTGGGAAGTTGCACCGAAGCCGGGGCGGGGGATTAAGGGTATCATCAAAGACCGCATCTTATCCTTTGGCATGGTGCTGGGCATTGGCTTTTTACTGCTAGTGTCACTAATTTTGAGTACTGTTTTAGCGGCACTGGGCAACTACTTAGGCGATATGATGCCCGGTCTTCAATTCCTTTGGTCAATCCTCAACTTTTTACTCTCCTTCGGCGTTATTAGCCTGCTGTTCGCCCTCATGTTTAAATTCCTGCCCGATGTCAAAATCACTTGGGGGGATGTGAGGATTGGTGCTGTGATCACCGCCCTAC
>DATNQP010000562.1:0-4906 GCA_036703965.1 Leptolyngbyaceae cyanobacterium | reverse complement strand
GTCAGTATACAAATAAACAGTTAGCCGATATCAAGCAACAAATAGAAGCCCTTCGCACCCAGCTTGAGCAAGTCCAAGCGCAGATTCGCGTAACAAGCCCCCGCTATGCCAACCTGAAGTATCCCCAGCCACTCACCCTGCAACAGATTCAATCAACTGTACTTGATGACGATACCGTGCTTTTGGAATACTCTCTAGGCGAAGAGCGCAGTTACCTCTGGGCAGTCACTAAGACTAACATCACCAGCTACGAACTCCCTAAACGCGCCGACATTGAAGCCCTAGCGCAGAGTTTCTACTCACAGACTGGAAAACAAAAGCTGCCGGAACGCCGAGGCCTTGGTGTTACTCCTCGTAGTGACACTACGGAAGTTACCAGCCAACTCAGTCAAATGCTCTTATCACCCGTAGCGGGGCAGTTGGGACAAAAACGCTTACTTATCGTCAGCGACGGCGCACTCCAGTTTTTACCCTTTGCGGCATTACCAGCACCAGACACTATCGGGAAAGACAATAATCCCGTGCCGCTGATTGTGAAGCACGAAATCGTCAACCTCCCCTCCGCCTCTACCTTAGCCGTCATCCGGCAAGACACAAACGGGCGCAAACCCGCCCCCAAGACAATAGCGGTGCTAGCCGATCCAGTCTTTAGCAGCAATGATGAACGAGTAGGGGCTAAGCCTTCCGTGTCCCTACAATCTGCCACCCCTACAGACGTGAATACCTTAGCCTTAACGAGAGCCGCTAGAGAAATCAGTATTACATTTAACCGACTTCCCCACACCCGGACAGAAGCTAACAGCATCTTGACGCTAGCCCCAGCAGCAGAACAAATACAAGCGTTGGATTTTGCTGCCAATCGCGCCACAGCCACTAACCCCCAACTGAGCCAGTATCGCATCGTACATTTCGCCACCCACGGCATCCTCGATAGCGTGAATCCAGAATTATCGGGAGTAGTGCTATCACTGTTTGATGAAAAAGGTAAACCCCAAAACGGCTTCTTGCGACTCAATGATATTTTCAACCTCAACCTTCCCGCAGAACTAATAGTCCTGAGTGCCTGTGAAACTGGACTAGGTCAGGAGGTCAAAGGAGAAGGAATGATAGGCTTGACAAGAGGCTTTATGTATGCTGGTGCGCCACGAGTAGTGGTAAGTTTGTGGAGCGTGGATGATCAAGGCACATCCGAGCTGATGAGCCGATTCTACAAGAAGATGCTGCAAGAAGGACAAAAGCCTGCGACTGCCCTAAGAGCGGCACAGATTGAGATGTTGCAGGAGCAACGATGGCAAGATCCCTATTACTGGGCTGCCTTTACGCTTCAAGGTGACTGGAGATGAAGCTAAGCAGGCCGGTGGAAATAAATATTGTTGGTTTTAGGGATTGGGGATTAGGGATTAGGGACTTGAATTCTTGCCCAGTCCCCAGTCCTCAGTCCCCAGTCCCCAATACGCATTTCGGTAACGCTTTACAATAGTTAATAGTTCCAGGTGATAATGGTGGTATGAAAGCACTTGAGGTTGACAACCTCAAAAAAACTTATAGATATGGCGCTGCGCTCCTTGAAGCCGTGCGTTCTGTCTCTCTAACCCTGGCAACGGGTGAAGTCCTGGCTTTTCTGGGTCCCAACGGGGCAGGCAAGACCACCACCATTAAAATGATTGCGGGGCTAATTCGACCTGATGCGGGTCGAGTCAGAATTGCAGGAGTTGACCCCCACCGCAACCCGGAAGCCCTGCGCCTCTTGGGTGCTGTCCTAGAAGGCAACCGTAACCTCTACTGGCGGCTGACACCAGAGGAGAACCTGGAATACTTTGGCGTTTTGAAGGGGCTGAGTCATCGAGAAGCTCGTCGGCGCGGTAGGCTGCTTTTGGAGCGATTTGACCTCTTATCAAAGCGTCGCACGACGGTTCAGACGCTTTCACGAGGGATGCAGCAAAAGCTGGCGCTTGCCGTTGCCTTAATCCACCAGCCTAAACTGCTACTCTTGGATGAGCCAACCTTGGGGCTGGATGTTGAAGCGACTCAGAATGTCAAAGCCTTGGTGCGCTCAATAGCCAACGAAGGTTGCGCTATCCTCCTTACCACCCACCAACTAGACATCGCAGAGGAACTCTCAGACCGAGTGGCGATTATCCAGAAGGGGGAGATTATTGCCGCTTCACCGACTCGCGACCTGATCCGGCAGTTTTCTGGCACAGCTTACACCATCGACGTCGAAGGCGAACTTGACCTTGCGCGAGTTAGGGTACTGCAAGGAGTTGGTGCAGAAGTTCAGGCAGGGCGAGTTGTTTATATGGGTAGCCCGGAAGGACTGTACCAGGTGATTGAGGCACTCAAACCTTTACCCTTGATACAGGTGAAAAAAGACTCAGCTGACCTTACGGAAATCTTTTTAAAATTAGTGCGAGAAGGAAGCAATGCTTGAACTGTTCCTCGCTGAGTTCCGGCGTAGCTGGATTCAGTTTATTCGCTACCCAGCTGAGGCGATTGGGGGAGTTGTGATTACAACTTCCGTTTTTTATGGACTATTCTTGAGCGCTCGCTACATTGCTGGACCAACATTGCAGTTTGGTGACCGACTGGATGCGATTGTTGTCGGCTATACACTTTGGAGCTTGGTGCTGTTCATCATGACCGACATTGCCGGTGGGCTACAGTACGAGGCTCAGACTGGCACTTTAGAGCAGCTGTTTCTTTCACCTTTTGGCGCACCGCAGGTCTTTGTGATCCGGGCATTAGCCAGCTTGGTGTTGCGTTTAGCTGTCATCTTGAGCATTCTGCTGATTATTATGGCTCTTACTGGCAGTCGCCTCGCCTTTCCCCCGACGCTGCTTTTCCCCCTGCTAACGGTATTACTGGGGGCGTATGGTCTAGCGTTTATTATGGGTTCTTTGGCGCTGTTACTCAAGCGTGTTCAGCAGCTGTTGGGGATTTTCCAGTTCGCTCTGTTGTTTTTGATGGCAACTCCCACTGAAACTTGGGGGAGTTCGCTACAGGTACTAAGATGGCTGCTGCCAATGACGGGGGGTGCTGGATTACTGCGTGATTTGATGGCGCGGGGCGAGGCATTGAATCTTGCTCAGTTTACTCTGGCGTTGCTTAACGGCATTGGATATTTTACCGTAGGGCTACTAATTTTCCGTTTTGCTGAGCGCGAGGCGAAACGACGCGGGATGTTGGGTGGATATTAGGAAATGCGATCGCGTTGTTTTTACGGAGAGTGCGATCGCACTACCCCTGTGTCAAGGTGTTAGGTCGTAGGTCGTAGGTCGTAGGTTTTAGGGGAAAATCTAGATCAAGACTTGGAAAGATTAGGATTTCGGTAAATTCTCAGTCCAAGACTCGCCGATCATCCTACCACCTCGCCACCTAAAACCTGCCACCAAGACACAGGGCTGGGGCGATCGCACTCACTCATGAACAATCCCTAACAGCTGACAATAGAGTAGCCTTTAATTTGATTGGCGCGAGCTATCATAGGCTTTCTTCCTTTTCTGTAGGCTGTTTTTGTTAGTAATGGTAGAAAGCGATCGCCTAAGTTGTAAATATAAAATTTCCTGTTCCCCCTAGTAGCCCAGTAAAAAAATTGGCTGCTAGACTGACACCATTGCCCCCTTGTAAGCACATACTAGTGAAGAAATCAAGAGGCTCCCGAACCGATCGTATGTTTCCAGCTCAACCGCCTGCATTAGAGAGCGGATTTCGTGTCCTGCTGAAGAACCGCCCCTTTATGGTGCTGTGGTTTGGGCAGGTGCTGTCCCAAATAGCAGACAAGGTGTTTTTTGTATTGCTAATTTCCCTACTTGAAAGCTATCAGCCGCCGCATATATTTGCAAATTCCATGCGCTCTGCCCTCATGATTGCGTTTACATTACCAGCGATGCTGTTTGGTTCAGCAGCGGGGATTTTTGTTGATCGCTTGCCTAAGAAGCAGATGATGATTGCGGCTGATGCGATTCGTGCAGCACTGATGCTCTCAATTCCAATTTTGCCAAAGCAGTTTTTCATCCTATTGGTGATTACGTTTTTAATCTCTAGTGTGACGCAATTTTTTGCTCCAGCTGAGCAGGCGGCTATCCCCCTGTTGGTGCGACGGGAAAATTTAATGTCAGCTAATGCTCTGTTTACTACAACAATGATGGGTTCTTTGATTGTCGGTTTCGCAATTGGAGAGCCAGTATTAACTTTGGTAAGAACCTGGGCAGGAGACAGTACTCAAGAAATTTTCGTGGCTGGCTTGTACGTTGTTGCCGCTGTGAGTGGTTTGTTCATCACTATTAAAGAACCAAAGCTTAGCAAGAGTACTCTAGCTATTCATCCGTGGAATGATTTTAAAGAAGGTTTGCGCTATCTGTGGAAAAATCGCTTGGTCAGGAATGCGATGATGCAGCTGACGATTCTGTACTCAGTCTTTGCCGCCTTAACCGTGCTGGCGTTTAATTTGGCCGAACGAATTGGTCTTAAATCTACTCAATTTGGCTTCCTCTTAGCTGCGGCTGGAATTGGCTTAGTCTTCGGGGCTGGGATTTTGGGACACTGGGGCGATCGCTTTCATCAAAAACCCTTACCCTTGATAGGTTTTCTGAGTATGGCGTTTGTATTAGCTGTATTTACCTTTACTCAACACATCTGGCTGGGGTTAGGACTGAGTGCTGTGTTGGGTTTGGGAGCC
This sequence comes from Leptolyngbyaceae cyanobacterium, assembly GCA_036703965.1. GTDB lineage: Bacteria > Cyanobacteriota > Cyanobacteriia > Cyanobacteriales > Coleofasciculaceae > DATNQP01. The sequence continues at coordinate 228 of DATNQP010000562.1, read as the reverse complement.
TCATTGATTGGCGTGCCCATGCAAACTGCTATTCATGCTTCCACACAGGAATCAATGCGAGGCAAAGTTTTTGGATTTCAAAATAATGTGGTGAATATTGCCTTAAGTGTGCCACTTGCCCTTGCTGGACCACTGACTGATGCTGTTGGCTTACGAGCTGTCCTTGTCGGCATGAGTATCCTGGTGGGAGTGGCAGGCGTCTGGGCATGGCACAACACTCGCAGCGTC
>DATNQP010000561.1:0-9658 GCA_036703965.1 Leptolyngbyaceae cyanobacterium | reverse complement strand
CCGTAGGAGGTATTGGCGGCGCAACTCAGCGCTATGGCGTACAGGTTGATAATGTCTGGGAACTTCAGGTAGTAACGGGTGAAGGCAAGCTTGAAACCTGTTCAAAAATTCAAAATCGTGACTTGTTTGAAGCCGTGCTGGCAGGGTTGGGTCAATGTGGAATCATCGTGCAGGCAACAATTAAGCTGATTGCCGCAGCTACTAATGCCCGTGTGTTTCTTTTGTTTTACAACGATTTGGCTACCTTGACTCGCGACCAACGTTTACTAATCAGTGATGAAAGGTTCAAAAGGTTCAACTATGTAGAAGGTCAAGTTGTACCCAATGACAATGGCGGATGGCGCTATATGCTAGAAGTAGCTTACTTTTACAGTTCCACTAGACCCGACAATAATGTACTGCTTGCAGGCTTAAACTATATTCGTGGTACTGAACAAATAGAGGATAAGTCTTACTTTGACTTTCTCAATCGTTTAGCTGACACAGTTGCCTTCCTCAAATCCATCGGCGTTTGGTCTTATCCTCATCCCTGGTTAAATTTGTTTGTTCCTGGTAGCGCAGTTGAAAGGTTTGTTGGTAAAGTCGTTTCTACTTTAACACCCGCTGATACAGGTCAAGGGCCAGTTCTGCTATATCAAGTTAAAACAAGCCGTTTTCGTCTACCCTTGTTCCGGGTTCCCACAGAAGAGATTGTGTTTCTGTTTGCTATTTTGCGAACCGCAGCACCACCAGAGGCTGCTGTAGTTACACGGATGCTGTCTGATAATCGCAGACTATTTGAGCAAAACCGTGACTTGGGTGGTTATAGATATCCCGTAGATGCTATTCCCTTCTCCCAAAATGATTGGCAACAGCACTTTAGTCCGGTTTGGGGCAAGCTGGTCAGTGCAAAACGACGTTACGATCCTGACAATTTGCTAACACCCGGTCAGGGTATTTTTTAGCGACAGATTGGTGTTCTCACTTTGGTATTCCAAATGCTTAGTTTACCTGGTTTTGGGTCTTAACCGAACCGTATTGACCCCAGCCTATAGCCAGTTACCGATGAGGATAAAGGGTGCCCATCGGGCGGGGTGAATCTTCCGATTAATCAGTGCCTTCTGTGCTTCCTGGAGAGCTTCTGCTTTGCTCATTGGCGAGAGCGTTGCGCTGCCCTCAAAGGGCAATTGCAAGTTATCGTAAAACTTAGCGACTAGTTCTTCTGTAAAAGCATCGTCAACATACCAAAGAGAAGCCAAAGCACTTCTGACACCGGCTTGCACGGTGATGCCAGCCATACCCAAGGTTGCACGGTCATCTCCTATACCTGTTTGACAAGCCGTGAGCGCAAGCAACTCCACTGGCTCCGAACCTCCACTGAAGCTACGGATGTCACTCTCTAGCTCAGTAATTGTAATCTTCTGATTATTACCCGTAACTAAAAAGCTATCTTCTGGAATAGTGCCAAACTGTCCGTGAGTGGCAATGTGAATAATCGGGTAAACCGCTTGTTTAAGTTCTTGCTCTAAGCTCTGACGAGTAAATTGTTCATTCAAGAGTTTCTTGCTGCCGGGAAATAGCTGCGTGACTTGCTCGACTTCATCGGTGACATTTTCTAAAGGCTTAAATTCTTCACCATCAACGGTAGCGGCTTCGCTTAATCCTAAAGCTAACATCCGTAAACCTTGAACATCTAGAGGTTTAGGAGATGTTAAGCGTAGACCAGGAGTTGTCGCAATGGCGTATTTTTGAACTAAAAATTCCTGACCATCATGGAGTGCAGCCATCGGGATACTGCGTAAGAGTCCGTCTTGGATGAAAACGAGAGTTTTGATGTATGCTGGGTCTAGATCGGAGACGAAAGGGCGAATAATCGAGTTATATAGATTTTGTGCTGGTGTCAAAAAAAGACCAGTGGGGTCATAAAACTCCTGGACTTCTTCACGAAAGTTTTTAATTTCTTCTATTAGTTTTTGACTATCGTTTATCCACTGAAACTTCTTCAACCTTCTTTCAGCCTTGGGATTGAATTTATGTTCAGGATTTGGGAAACTTACTACAATCGCTGTTCGGTCGTCCAGGATAACAGAACTAAAGAAAGCAGTATCTTCTCTTTCTAAGTCATCCACTCGTTCTTTATCAAAAACTGCAAAAGTACAATCATTACCGAAGTAATTTTGCAGTTCTGCTAGCTTCAGAGAATCGATCGCGTCGAGGGCAGAATCTAGTTCCTTTTGGTACTCAAGACTTGCAATGGGTAGTGATTGGGCACGCTCTAGCTTACTCCTTGCAAACTCCCGGTAGAGAGGACTAATGGTATCCTGAAAGTTAAATTGCAAGTCTCGCTCAGCAATTAATAAATTATCTCGAATACCTCCCTCACCTTCTAAGGTTGCGATCGCACGTTCGTAAGCATTGCTCGCCTCAGACTCTTTCGCTTGTGCCTTAAAGATTCGTCCCGCCTGCCACTCCCACAAATAAAGACTATCTTTAGCACGTAAGTTTTGGTCGGCTGCTAACCGTGCTTGTTGGGTGAATTCTAAGGCTTTACCGTAGTCTTTGCGGCACTCGTAGAGATGGCCGAGTTTACCTAAAGCAAATGATTGGGAACGAGAATCTTGAATTCTTTGAGCAATGGAAACAGCTTTTTGCAGGAGTTCTTCAGCTTGTGAATCATCTAGTTTTCGTGGCGAACATTGAGCGGGAAATGAACTATAATTACTAGAATCGACAGGTTGTTCGAGTTCGGCTAAATCAATTGCTGCATAAACTTTATTGGGAGAATCGGGGAGGCTTCCAAGCAGGGTTAGAGCTTCTTGCAAGGCTTGCTCTGCTTGATTAGCATTGTCAGGTAATTTTGAATTCTCTGAACGATAATAAAGTTGAATTAAATTGAGAAGTGTCCGCATTTGACCCGATTGGTCGTTTTGAGTTCGGGTCAGTTCGAGACTGTTGTTTAAATAGCCTAAAGCTTTTTGGTAATCGGAAGTCGCTTCTTGGATGAATTTACTAGCTTTATTTTCTGCACCTCTTAACTGAGCGGAATTAGCACGCTGTTCGTTGAGCAGAGCTTTACTGAAGTAAGCATTACCTAGACTATTCAGTACTGAGGAGCGATAACTTGAAAGATTAATCTCCTCGGCAATCTGTAAGCTAGCTAAGAGAGTTTTAATCGCTTTGTCAAACTTTCCTCTGAGACGATATGCTTCTCCCAAGCTTCCTAAAGCCGCCGCTTCTCCCTCACGATCGCTAAATTTTTGGGCAATTTGCAAAGCACTTCCTTCACCTTGAACGCAATCCTCATCAGCCTCAGAAGCGCCGCATAAAAGCGCGATCGCTTCTTGATTTTGCCCCAATCGGCTGTAGGTTTGAGCAAGTTCTGTGAGCAACCGTCCTACCTTGGTGATATCTTCGAGTTGGCGATAGGAAGCGATCGCTTGTTTCCAATGATTGATCGCTTCCCCAAATTGACCGATTTGCTGATAAGCGATGGCTAGCTTTTCTCGAACAATTGTCTGGTTCGCAAGATTGTCGGTGCTTTGATAGGCACTTAAGGCAGTTTGCCAAGATGCGATCGCGTCTTGCACGTCTCCGGTTCGATAGTGTTCAATTCCTTGTTGTACTAGTTGGCTCGCATTGGAAGACTGTGCAGTTGCTGCTGTTCCCCATGTGGTTTGCCCAGTCCCAGTGAAAGAAATATGATTCAGCCACAGGCAAATCGTGAGGCTGCACAGGAATAAAACGACCAGAACACGGCGAACACGGGATTGGCGGTGTTGGCTTCGCATGGAAGGATGGGGTAGGTTGCCAGGAGAATTTTAGCTGAAGTTTTCAGTTTATTCCGAGCTGAAGTGGTACGCGGATTCATTAATTTTTGGTAACTTTTAGTTGGCATTCTCCTGATTTCTGTGTGAATGAGCCTTAGTTCCACCCCTGAGATGATTAAGAAGGACTATATGCTGAAGTGGAACGCGGCGAAACGGCAAATGTTCAGTTTGGTTGCATACCTGAGTTACCTTTGGAGGCTTTAGCTGTGACGAAGTTTAGCTTGCTATTTCGGGGTTGGCAGTTGAAGCTTGTTAGTAGTGTTGCAATAGTAGGGACACTCTTCATTGCAGTGGGGGAGAGTGTTTTGGCTCAAATCGTGCCGGATAATACGCTGGGCGCTGAAGGTTCTATTGTGACACCCAATGTCATTATTAATAATATTCCTAGTGACCAAATAGATGGTGGCGCAACTCGCGGCACGAATCTCTTTCATAGTTTTTCTCAATTCAATATCGGTGAAGGACGAGGCGCTTATTTCACCAATCCGCCAGAGATTGAAAACATTCTCTCTCGCGTGACGGGGGCGAACCGTTCGGATATTTTGGGACGGCTGGGGGTGTTAGGAGGCACTGCCAATTTGTTTTTGATTAATCCTAACGGGATTGTCTTCGGACCATCTGCCAGTTTAGACGTGCAGGGTTCATTTTTGGCAACGACGGCTGATGCAGTAAAGCTGGGCGCTGCGGGACTATTCAGCGCTTCACAACCGACAACGAGTAATTTACTTAGCGTCAGTCCCTCAGCGTTTTGGTTTAATGCCGTTGCCGCTCAACCGATTGTCAATCGTTCGCGAGCAAGGAGCTTGATTGGTGAGCCGAATTCAGCAGGTCTTTCCCCAGGACTACAGGTGCGACCGGGTCGAACTCTAGCGCTGGTGGGTGGGAATGTGCTGCTAGAGAGAGGGAGGCTGAACGCAGCAGGAGGACTCATTGAACTCGGCAGTGTGGCTGGAGTTGGGGAAGTGAGTTTGAGTCAAACAGGGAACCGCTTTGTACTGGGGTATGACTCGGTTAGTGGCTTTGGGAACATCTCGCTATCAAACGCGGCGTTTGTGGATGCTAGTGGTGAGGGTGGGGGTGACATTCAAATCCGAGGGGCGCGGTTGGAGATGAGACAAGGCTCGAACATTTGGACTGGTACCTTAGGGGCAGAAAATGGCAGAGAGGTACTGGTACGCGCAACAGAGGTTGAGCTGAGTGAGAATTCGAGGCTGAGGGCTTTTGTGCGTGGCACAGGAACTGGAGGAGACTTAACGATTGAGACGGGGCAGTTACTCATCAGCGATGGGGCAGGAGTCGATACTAGCGCTTTCAATGAAGGTGCAGGGGGCAATTTGACGGTTGTGGCATCCGAGCGGGTGCAAGTCACTGGCACTAATGTCAATGGGTCTCCCAGCGGTCTGGGTTCTGAATCTCAAGGTAAAGGAGATGCCGGAGACTTAACGATTGAGACGGGGCAGTTACTCATCAGCAATGGGGCAGGAGTTACTACTAGCGCTTTCAATGAAGGTGCAGGGGGCAAATTGACGGTTGTGGCATCTGAGCGGGTCGAAGTCACTGGCACTAATGTCAATGGGTCTCGCAGCTTTCTGAGTTCTGGATCTAGAGACCAAGGAGATGCCGGAGACTTAACAATTGAGACGGGGCAGTTACTCATCAGTGATGGGGCAGTAGTCTCTACTACCGCTTTCAATGAGGGTGCAGGGGGCAATTTGACGGTTGTGGCATCCGAGCGGGTCGAAGTCACTGGCCGTAATGTCAATGGGTCTCCCAGCTTTCTGAGTTCTCAATCTGGAGGAAAAGGAGATGCCGGAGATTTAACAATTGAGACGGGGCAGTTACTCATCAGCGATGGGGCAGTAGTCGATACTAGCGCTTTCAAGGAAGGTGCAGGAGGCAAATTGACGGTTGTGGCATCCGAGCGGGTCGAAGTCACTGGCATTAATGTCAATGGGTCTAGCAGCTTTCTGAGTTCTACGTCTCAAGGCAAAGGAGATGCTGGAGAGCTGAGAATTGAGACGGGGCAGTTACTCATCAGCGATGGGGCACAAGTCTCTACTAGCGCTTTGGATGAGGGTGCAGGAGGCAAATTGACGGTTGTGGCATCCGAGCGGGTGCAAGTCACTGGCTCTGATATGAATGATGGGTCTAACAGCTTTCTGCGTTCTACATCTCAAGGCAAAGGAGATGCTGGAGACTTAACAATTGAGACGGGGCAGTTACTCATCAGCGATGGTGCAGTAGTCTCTACTAGCGCTTTCAATGAGGGTGCAGGGGGCAATTTGACGATTTTGGCATCCGAGCGGGTGCAAGTCACTGGCACTAATGTCAATAATGGGTCTCCCAGCTTTCTGAGTTCTACATCTCAAGGCAAAGGAGATGCCGGAGACTTGACAATTGAGACGGGGCAGTTGGTCATCAACGATGGGGCAGTAGTCACTACTAGCACTATCGATGAGGGTGGAGGAGGCAATTTGACGGTTTTGGCATCCGAGCGGGTCGAAGTCACTGGCACTAATGTCAGTAATGGGTCTAGCAGCTTTCTGAGTTCTCAATCTGGAGGCAAAGGAGATGCTGGAGATTTAACAATTGAGACAGGGCAGTTACTCATCAACGATGGGGCAGTAGTCACTACTAGCGCTTTCAATGAGGGTGCAGGGGGCAATTTGACGGTTTTGGTCTCTAATTCAGTGTTGCTCAATAACCAGAGTTCGTTAGAGGCTGCCAGCAAAGGAACAGGCAACACGGGTAACATCACAATTACGGTTGACGGACTGTTAAGCGCTACTGACAGCGACATCAATACCTCTTCCGACCAATCCGCCGGAGGTGCCATCACCATCAACGCTGGAGATATCCGCTTGTTTGGTGACTCTGACATCACTACCAATGTCAACCAAGGTGCAGGAGGAGGCGGCGATATTACTCTGACGGCTGACTCCATCCTCGCTTTCGATGATAGCGATATCCTCGCTTTTGCCCGTGATGGCAGAGGTGGTGACGTTACCCTCAATACTCCGGCATTCTTCGGCGAAAACTACCGTCCTGCACCTCCTAACACCGACCCCGATACTCTCGAAAACAATAACCAAGTCGATATCAATGCTTCTGGTGCTGTTAGTGGAGACATCACCATCACCTCAGACACCAGCTTTATCCAAAACAGCCTCACCGAATTACCAAACAATCAGATTAACACCGACAGCCTTCTAGCAAATAGCTGCATTGTCCGCCGCAACGAAACAACCAGAGGAAGCTTCTTTATCACAGGGACTGGTGGCTTACCCGAACGCCCTGGAGATGCCCAGATGTCTAGCTTTCCCACAGTAGACATCGAAACTCTACCCAGTGACAGCACACCCTCAACTACCAACCCCAAGCGTCCTTGGCAAAAAGGCGACCCGATTGTCGAACCCCAAGGCGTGTATCGACTCCCAAATGGGCAACTTCTGATGAGTCGAGAATGTTCTTGATGTTAAGTTGTAGCTTGACCTTTTATTTAAATCATTGACACCTAAGCTGAAAAGCGATCGCGCTAGCTAGTTGTCCGAAATTAAGCATCTCTTCAAATCGGACAATAGAAGAACTGGGACAACGAGAAATATAACCTTCCAAACTGCCAAATTTTTAGATTTTAATGGGGACAGCCTCTCTAGCGATCGCGGTAATTCAGGCAGAAATTCCTGTGTCGGGGCAATGTTGGATTCAAATTGGTAATGACGATACGAAGCGTTCGTATTTGAACCCTCTTTGCCCACAGTTCGTCTTTTGAGCATTGACTATTGACAGTTTATCCCAGTTTTCATCCCTGTCTAGGCTGATGAGTGACCTCTCATTGTAGAAGTGCGCTGCCTATCTAATTATCCCTTGCAGAGTTGTGCAGTTATAGCTACCTTCACGAGCAACAAGAAGTACAAACTTAAGCAATTAACTTGGCATAGACTACTCTAGCTTCATCTCATCTATTTATTTATCGTATATCTTGAGCAGACACAGCTTGTTGCTTTCATATTTATCCACCGATTGCTTCGTCTTTTAATGCAGTAGATGCTCAAAGGATTGATTCCGTTCGAGATGGACGAAAGAAAGAGAAAACGTGCTGAATCATCTGTTCAAACAGACAGAGCAGATAATTATCTACCCTATTTTTGATTGTGAATTAGGGAAGTGTGAAATGAAATAATTTTGACATAATGTCCTAACACTGAAACACAAAACATTTATCGGAAGTAGAGGCGATGCAGGTATAGTTTTACATTCTGTTTGAGCGAATTGATAATGAGTGAACCAAACTTCAGCCTGCTGTGGCAGGGACTTTTCATTGGTCTAGCCATTGCTGCTCCTGTAGGGCCAATCAGTTCAGGGGGCGACAAGCGCCCCCAAAGCCAGATATTAAAAGGGTTAGACCTGGCAAGCCCCCGCGCCAAATAGCGAGCTTCTTGACAATGAAACAGGCAGGGGAGCAAGACGGGTGAGCAGGCGTAACCGATGTATGGTAAAAAAGAACGGTCTTATTAGTGAGAACAAGACCGCCATTAAAAATGCTACCAATATTCTATCAAGCTCAGCTACAAAAGTATCTAAGTCAATCTCAACTAATTACATTGAAGCTGTTAGTCTGGTTACTCCAAAGCCAAAAACAGGTAAAAATAGAAAGATTAGCAGCGACGCTGCCTTTACCAATTCAACAAAACAGCCGTCGTCGCCATATACAACGTTTTTTAAGCCTGAATAAATTAAGTGTGGTTCTCCTGTGGTTTCCCTTAATCAAACAGATAATAGCTCGACGCATAGGCAAGGATAAACAACTGATTATCGTCTTAGATAGAACGCAATGGAAAGAAAATAATATCTTGATGGTGAGTGCGATTTATCAAAAAAGAGCCTTGCCAATATTTTGGATTTTATTGGAGAAAAAGGGAATGAGCGATCTCAGAGAGCAACAAATCATCTTGCGACCCGTAATTAAGTTATTTAAAGCCCATAAACTAGTGATTATAGGTGACAGAGAGTTTCATAGTGTCGAACTGGCGCAATGGTTACACAGGCAAAGGGTCAACTTTGTGTTTCGCCAAAAGCAAGACACAACCTTTCGGCAAAATCGACAGAAATTTAAGCCCCTGTCTCAGGTGGAGATATCTCCTGGGATGAAACAATTCTTAGTGAAGATTAATCTAACGCAGAAAAAAGGATTTGGTCGGTTTAACTTAGCTATTTATTGGAAGAGAAAATATAAGGGCAAACAACAACAATCCCCTTGGTATCTTTTAACGAATTTACCGGATTGTGAAACCGCTGTAAAAATCTATGGGAAACGCTTCGGAATAGAGGCCATGTTCAAAGATTGTAAAACAGGGGGCTATAACCTCGAAGGTTCACAAGCTTCATCGGATAGATTAGTCCGTTTAGTTTTGTTAATTGCCCTCGCTATGTCCGCCGCTTGGTTACAGGGTCAGTACACCTTCAGGGGGCGACAAAGGCTCTAGAGGGATGACTGTATAAGGTTTAAGGCTCTCAACCCCCGTTGATAAAAAGGAAGCTTATTGCGAATAAGACCCAGGAGTTCTTCCACCCATTCCTGACACAGGTGAAAAGTAGCTATCCAATTGTGCCCATACAAACCTATCCAAAAGTTGCTATGTCTTCGGCGAGTTCTGTGGGTTTCTTTTTGCCGACAAATATAGGAAGATTTCCCAAGAGTAGAGGTGTACTGTTCAGGGGGCGACAAGCGCCCCCAAAGCCAGAGATCAAAAGGGTTATACCTGGCAAGACCCCACCCACAATACCGAGCTTATTGACAATTAAACAGGCAGGGGTAGCAAGACTGGTAACCAGTCGTATCCTGTGTATGG
>DATNQP010000560.1:0-5018 GCA_036703965.1 Leptolyngbyaceae cyanobacterium | reverse complement strand
ACTCCTTCGCGCCCCGCTTCCTCATATCCATGAATAATGATATTGGTGGCGATTTCGTCCACTGCAAGACGGAGGTTATAGGAGGTTTTTTTATCCAAACCAGTTGCTGCCGCTACTGCCATCACGTATTTTGCGATCGCGTCCAAAGAGTCGAGTGTTCCAGCTACAGTTAAATTTTTCATAATTTTTCTATTTCTTGACATACCTGCGTTTATTTACGCCTACTTACTTATCCTTCTGATAGAGGTATTCGTCGCACAGCTAGCATAGTAATGTCATCAAACTGTGGTGCGTTGTCCATGTAAGTGAACAATTTGGTTTTGATGCGATCCAACAATGCATCTGCTGACGATGCGTTTTGCTCTAGGAGTAATAGCAATTCTTTGGTACTAAATAACTTGCCGCTAGGGTCGTGAGCTTCTGTTACCCCGTCGGTATAACCAATCAAGATGTCACCCCCCTCAAGCTGAACCTGCTTAATTTTAAACTTCATGTCGGGCATCATTCCCACCGCTGGGCCTGTGGGTTTGAGACTCGCCTTCACGCCAGAGTCGCTGACGATAAAAAGAGGTTCATGTCCACCATTGATGTATGTCAGACAACCATTGACAGGATTTAGCACCCCAAAAAAGAGTGTGGCAAACATACTTAGCTCAGAGTGTTCTTGGGCGATGTAGTTGTTCGTAAGCGCAACAGCCTTCAGTGCGTTGATTTGGTTTAAGTCGGTTGTCAACTGTGGGTCAATTAAACCTTCCACCTCCTCGTCCTTGCCAACGATGGACAATGTACCCAAGCGGGTGTGTCCAGAAAAGACTCGGATTAAGCTGCGGAACAAAGCCATAAATAGTGCTGCACCCACACCCTTATCGCAAACATCAGCAATCACCAACCCCACATAGTCACCCGGAAGCATGAAAGCGTCGTAGAAGTCACCAGCTACCTGACGGGCGGGATAGAAATAGGCGGCAATCTCCCAGTTGGGTAGCTGTGGAATTTCGTTGGGCAGAAAACCTATCTGCATCTGCCTGCCCTTTTCTAATTCATAGTCGAGCGCTGTTGAATAGGCTTCGATCGCTTGCTTAGCCTTATCTAATGAGTGGTAGGATTCTTCTAGTTTCCCGTAGAGCCTAGCATTTTCTAGGATTAGGGCCATGTAGTCAGCAGTTACCTGCAATAGAGAGGTGGCTTGATCGCTAAAATGCCCTGGCTGAGAGTGCAGCAGCGTGAGAATGCCCAGCAACTCCTCACCCCAGAGAATGGGAACAGCCAACGCCGAGCGCACAATGTAAGGCTGATTAGGCAGAGTCAGCCAGCGGTCATCGGTTTCGGTGTCGGTAATTAATCCCAGCTGGCGGTGGCGCAACACCCAGCCAGCCAGCCCTTTGTCCAAAACTCTGCCGATCAGGCGATCACGCGCCTCTTGTGCTGCCTCCCCTTGCGTCAGGATACTGTCGGTAACGATACCATTGCTATCGAGTAAAAACAGACTGCCTTTCTCGGCACTGGTTAGTGATCTTGCGAAATCCAACGTATTTTGTAATGTAACTTTCAGCACCTCCTCTAGTGCTGGGGAACGTGCCATCGCCACGAAATTCTCAAACACCTTTCTGAGACGCTGGAGAACAGCTTTTTCGGTTTTGAGTTGATGCACTTCTCGACGCAGCGATTCCAATTCCTCAATTAGCTGTTGTTCCTTAGATTGATGATTGCGAAGGCTCATACTCTTCCCCTTGTAAGTCGGCTCCTAAATGAATGCCCCTGATTAATCAGCTTGGTGGCGATTTCGTCTACTGCCAGAAAGAAGTTAGGACTTAGGCACTGCACAAATCGACCGTTACGTTGAGACTGAACACGCTCAAAGAGTTTAGACTTTTGGAAATTGTTAGTTGTTAGTCTTCTCTTCTAACAACCAACAACTAACAACTAACCCTAAACTGCTTCTATCTGTGCAGGGTCATACTCATCTAGCACAATCACACTTTGGTCGTATCCAGTCTTATTGAGGGTGTCCATTACCATCTCCTGAGCGCCAACAATATAGATGTCAGCATCGGCACCCATCTTTTGCTTAGCAAAGATGAGTACCCGCAAACCAGCACTCGCCATAAACCCCAGGTTTTGCATCATCAGGACGAGGCGTTTAACCTTCTGCGTCGCTGCTTTTTCTACCTGCTCTTTAAACACTGCTGCCGTACTCGCATCCAGTTCTCCAGACAAAGTGATTGTAGCGATATCATTGCTTGTTTCTAGAATTGCGTCGAAAGCCATAATTTTCTACTAGTTGATAGTTGTTAGAAAAAAGGGTTTGAAGGTGAGAAGGTTAGAAGATTAAAGGTTTTCCACACAAGTTTCAACCTTCTTGCTAACTTTCAACATCTTCAAACAACCTACTTACCGACTAGGACGACTACAGAGCGATCGCCCATGAGCAATCCGTACTGATTCTCCAGTATCGGTTCCGTACCAGGTTCCCAACTGTCATCGGGTGGAGTGACACCAGTGTTGACAGAGATATGCCACTTCATCCCTTGTGGCAAGCCTGGGAGGTCAAACCAGTTAGCCTCCCAATGCATATTCATCGCTACATAGATGTAGTTATCTGTAACCAGCCCCGCCTTGGCATGTTTACCGCAGAGCATAAAAGCAAGGGTGCGACTGGAGTCTGACCAGTCAGCGTTCCATGCCTGGGTGCCATGCCAAGTGATATCAGCATAGCCACTACCTACATAGTCCCGATTTTGAAAGTGAAACTTGTTTCTCAGCACCGGGTGAGCGTTGCGGAAGGCAATGCAGTGTTTGACAAACCGAAATAGGTCAGCGTTTGCTGATAACAGATTCCAGTCCAGCCAGTTGAGTTCGTTGTCGTGGCAATAGGTGTTGTTGTTGCCGTGCTGAGAGCGCCCGACCTCATCCCCCATGAGAATCATCGGCACACCCTGACTCACCAACAGCATGGCGATCGCATTTTTCATCTGCCGCTGCCGCAAGGCATTAATTCCGGAATCGTCAGTCCATCCTTCCGCGCCACAGTTCCAACTGTCGTTATCGTTACCACCGTCGTTGTTGTTTTCCCCGTTGGCTTCGTTGTGCTTCTCGTTATAGGAAACCAAATCAGCTAAGGTAAAACCGTCGTGGGCAGTGATAAAGTTAATCGAAGTAGCTGGTCCACGACCTGCCCAGGCATAGAGGTCTGGCGAACCCTGTAGCCGCTGAGCCATATCCCCGACTCGACCGGCTTCTCCTTTGAGGAATTTGCGAATGCCGTCGCGGTACTTGCCATTCCACTCAGCCCACCGACCAAAGGCTGGGAAGGAGCCTACTTGATACAGACCACCGGCATCCCAAGCCTCAGCAATCAGTTTGCACTTGGCCAGAATCGGGTCAAATGCCAGGGATTCCAGTAGCGGTGGGTTAGCCATGGGTGCGCCCCAAGGGTCACGTCCCAGGATAGAGGCTAGATCAAAGCGGAAGCCATCAATGTGATATTCACTCGCCCAGTAGCGCAGGCAGTCCAGCACTATGTTGCGCACGATGGGATTATTACAGTTGAGCGTGTTGCCAGTGCCACTGAAGTTAAAGTAGTACCCATCCGGCGTCAGCATATAGTAGATTTTGTTATCCAGCCCTCGGAAAGAAATCGTGGGACCGTTCTCGTTGCCTTCCGCCGTGTGGTTGAAGACAACGTCCAAAATCACCTCAATGCCATTTTTGTGTAATTCTTTAACCAGGGATTTGAGTTCATCGACTTGCATCCCAAATTTACCAGTGGCGGCGTAGCCAGCCTTGGGCGCAAAGAAGCCGACTGTACTGTAGCCCCAGTAATTCAGCAACAGTTCCCCGGTTTGCGGGTTCGGGCGGCTGTTTTCAAATTCATCAAACTCATAGACCGGCATCAGTTCGATAGCGTTGACACCCAACTCTTTGAGATAAGGAATTTTTTCCCGAATTGCCGCAAATGTTCCCGGATGCTTCACTCCAGAGGAGGGATGGCGGGTAAAGCTGCGGACGTGCATCTCGTAGATAATCTGATCTTCTGGTGGGATTTCCAAAAAACGGTCATCTTCCCAATCAAAGTCGTCGAAAGCAATCCGTGCACGATGGTGATAAACATCATTCCACTCTGGAGTCTCACCCCAGACATCCCGCCCTCCAATGATTTTGGCGTAGGGGTCCATCAGGATTTTGCTCTTGTCAAACCAATGGCCTTCCTTGGGATTAAAAGGTCCATCCATCCGGTAGCCGTATTCGAGGTTTTCGTAATCGAGGTCGAATACGACCATGCTATAGACATTCCCAATCCGGAACTCATCCGGGAAGGGAATTTCCGCCATCGGTTCTTTGTCGCGCTTTTTGAACAATACCAACGAACAGGATTTGGCGTGACTAGAAAAAATTGAGAAGTTAACGCCTCCTGGCACCAAGTTGGCACCAAAAGGAAATGGTCGCCCACGACGCAGCTTGAAATCGCAGTAGGTGTGTGTGGGATGAATATCGATTCGTTCCATTTTCGACCCCTTTAATGAGTTATCAGCAATCGGTGATGAGCGATGAGTGATGAGTGATGAATTGTTTTTTAATGGAAAACTCAAAACTCAAAACCTTGCCCTTGAGCGTTAGCGAAGCGGCTGCTGTGCAAGGGTTGGGTCAAAAGTCACTTAAGCGCTTCTAATCCTGACTCTAGGTCTTTGCAAGTCGTAAAAAAATCGATAAATCCAGTAATAGTCATGGTGTCCTGAATTTCTTCCGAAAGTCCCACTAACACCAGTTTTCCGTCTTTAGCAGTTGTCTGCCGGTACAGTGACAGCAGCATCCGCAGGCCAGCACTGGACATATAGGGTACCTTGGTCATATCTAGGAGAATCTTGCTCCCTGGCACGGCTAGCGGTAAAACTTTTTCTTGAACTGCCGGTGCCGTAGATGCGTCCACGTCACCAGCTAGATCCGCTACTGTTACTTGTTCAACTGTCCTGATATTGATGTCCATGATTGGGAATTGGGGATTAGACCCCCATCTGCTA
>DATNQP010000559.1:0-16179 GCA_036703965.1 Leptolyngbyaceae cyanobacterium | reverse complement strand
GAAGATTCTATAGATAAAGGGCTGAAGTCTTTATGTACAGAGGAAAGTATTACCAAAGAAACCTTTCTAGAAGCTGCTTACTTGGTTTGTTTGGACAATGAGCAAATGATGCAACAAGTTCTGGAGTTCGCTCTCGCTCGTCGGCAAGAACGTCGGACTGCTGGCCTCGTCAAGAGAGCCGAAGCGATGACTAGATACTTGCCGTCAAATTCCCAGTAACTATTACCCGATTTCAACGTATAGATTCTATTCTTTGTAACAATGTGATACTAACGCGGCTCTTGAGGATCAAGTTGTGACTTCTGGGAATCCTCTTGAGCCTCAAGCGGGGTGTCAAAAAAGGTGGATTTTTTGACAGGAGTGAGGATGGATAAGCCAGAAATAGCCCCTAGAACTTGATCGGGGCGAACCTCAAGATATTTCTCTAAGATGTCAAGGCTCTTATGTCCGGAGACTTCCTGGATAATTCGCAAGGGAACGCCGTTGTTGCTCATTTGCGTTAAGGCTGTGCGGCGGAAGGAATGGGTGGAGGCTCCTTCTATGCCAATTCGGTCAAAGGCTTTTCTTAAGATTCGTGAAGCGGTATCTGGGCGGATATGTCCGGTAGTCAGACTGGCGGGAAAGAGAAACCATTGATAGGTGGGTGGGTTATATTCACTCAAGAGAGTCCTTAAATCTTCGTTGACAGGAATGGTACGGGTTGCTAGCTTTCCCTTTGTGTTGCCTTTGCGGATAATCAGAGAGGGTCTGACGTTTCTTTTTTTATCGAAGACATCTGTACGTCTTAAGGTGCAAGCTTCATTAATTCGGCACGCGGTGAACAAGCAAATTCCAAATAAGCAGCGATCTCGGAGCGTTGTCAGCCCCTCATTGAACAACAGCTGAATTTCCTCTTGGGACAGAATTTTGGCTTTGCCGTGGCGGTCGATCTTCATGAACACTCCCTCATGGTGTTCATGATTACCGCACAGAAGGGGCGTTTGTCCAGAGCCGTTGGAGGTCGCGCCGCACCGCATGATGGATTGAAGGTTTCACCAGGTACTATGCAAGGACTACCATCAATTCTATTAATACCAGAGGTTTTGCTCTCTCAAGAGCTTAAAGAAGACAGGAAGGCGTCAGGTATGTGAAGATTGAAGCGTAATGGAAAACATTCATTCAGTAGGTAATTAATTGCCCAGGAAGAAGGGTAAGCCTTTTGCCCGCGCCGACGAACTCAAGAAACGATACAACATCAGCCTGACTCCCACAGCGCATGAAGGGTTAAAGCGCTTAGTAGAAGAGGGCAATTTTGAGTCCTTATCAGAGGTATTGGAGCAACTGGGGCGGGGGGAGCTAGTTTTAAGCGAAGCTCAAGAAGGATTCAAACCCACGTTAGCTGAGTTAATTGATGTTGAGCTAAAAAAAGTCCCTGGAATTGAGGGGCTAGATAATTTGACTAAAGCAACTAATATAAGCGTCACACGGCTTCTAGAATTGGGACGTGGTGATAAACCGAGCGATACTGAGATTTCCAACCTAGCGCAGGGGCTGTGGAAAAGTGAGAGAGAAAACTGGGACGAAGATGAATTGCTAGAGTTGGTTGTTCTTCAATTTGGCGATCGCGTTTTGCCAGAGATGTGGAATGGTGAGGTGCCTGAAGGACAATCAGCTACCGATAAGCCCTCCAACGGTGACATTCCAGAGAAGTTAAGGAATAAACATTAAAGCCACTCAAGACACTCATCGACTTGACATACGCTGTGATTATTAGGCTGAACGTACCCTTTTGAGTTAAACCCAAACATAGTTGTCCCTTTTAGGACACCCGTCAGGATTGACCACTAGGCTCTAACATCGTCAGATGTACGGCACATTTATTCAAAGCTCTCGAATTAAGCAATGAGCTGCGGCGCTCCTTCAAAAAAAGATTGCCTACAGTTTATTCCCCAAATCACGCAATGGACAAAAGTGCCATAGGTAATAGTGAAAGCACCTGTTGACTGAAAAGCTGTGATGCTGCCATGAATTACTCGGTCTTTCCTGAGTCGAGTGTGGAAAGCATTTAAGTCATCCGGCTGGTGATCGCCCCGCTTCTCAAATAAAGGATTGATATCCATCCCTACTACTTCGTCGTAGACCATGTTGACATAATTAGTGAGGATGAGTTCATTAATTTCCAAAACTTTGCCATTCCGCATTGACAGGATGGATGAAGGTTGAGACGAACTTCGAGTTTCCTGAATCACCTCCTCACTCTGGTTTTGCGGTGTTACCAGCTCACGGGTGAGCAACACCTGAATAGGACTTTCATCAATTGGCTGGTCTGGGTCGCCTGACTCATTGGCAGGCAGGGGCGAGTTAGCAGCAAACTTATAGGAGATAGAATAAGGAACGCGGCAACCAGGAAACTTAAAGAATGTCTTGGTGGGCACCTGCTGCCACTTTCCATAACGCTTGAGAGCAGCTAGGTAGTAATCTCTGAGCTGGCGGGCTGTATCTGAGCTTGAACAATTGAGTGTCACAAATACGTCCTTGTCCTTTAGCTCAGCCGTAATTGAACAATCAACTAATAGAGATTTGCCCTCAAGGTTCTGGGAGATGAGCCATAGAACCTGTTCTTTAAAGAAAGCAACAACACGCTCTCCAGGCAAATTTAAAATTGGCAGACTCAGCTCGCGCATTCGTCGGATGAGGCTAGCTGCCATGTCATCCCCATTAGGAAAGTAAGGATTATTCAACATTGCGAAAGATGCATAAGCTGTACTTCTACAGGTATGAAATCAGGGTTGTAAATCTTATTAGCACAATTTGGAGTCCAGTTGAACTCAACAAAGACTATTGATTCATCACTCGTTGCACCTGAATCTGCACATATTGAAAGGCTTGAGGAGACACAACCCCAGTTCTGAAGGATAGCTCGGTAGTGTAGCAGCCGTTTTCTAAATCTCGAAAGACTGTAAGTTCCCTATCCTTAAGATTTACTACCCAATAATCAGCAATACCTGCTTCGCCATAGACGGCTTTTTTCTCGTTCAGGTCTTTGCTAAGAGTGGTGGTTGAGAACTCAACTAGCCAAAAAATGTCATTGGGATAGGGATGGTGTTCTAGATAGACGGCTGCCAGTGGTTTGACAATTGCCAAATCCGGGGCAGGTTCAGAGTCATTCTAGTTAAACTCAACCCAGACTAATTGCTCCTCTAGACTCGGGAATTGTAATGCGTGTGTATTATTTTGTAAAATTATTAGCAGGATGTTTATTGACTTTTTTGAAAAACGTGTGTAACTTTATTGAAGAGAGCAACGAACACGGGAGTTAAACGTCAGGAATCTTTCTGGAGCAGCAAAAAACACTTTAAATATTGTTACGTCTCTTAACAAAAGTTCAGATTGCAACAAAACCGGGCAAGAGGTGCTTATCTTGCACCTAAATCAATCTAGAATTAGCTGTAGTAAATAAACAGGCAGCTTTAAGGGGGTGCTGCCGAACCCGTTCCCGCACTTAAGGGGACAAAAAAGAGACAACAACATAGTTAAAACCGAGACCTAGACTATTGAGGGGTGAACCACACGTTGACCAAAACGAAACTCACTCACTAATAGCCTAACTCTAGTTGCTGCCCAAAGAGATTCTTAAATTGTATCTCTACTTGCACTTTTTTTCACCTGGTTGTCACCCTGTTTGAAGATTTCCCTTGGGGATAATCGCTGTTTTTTAAACCTTCGCAAGATGGTGGCTTTCCGATTAAGGTTTTTATGAAGAATCCAAGGCAAGACTAGACGTAGGTTTCGGCTCCACATAGCACACAGGAGCGTCATGTCACCAACAACACTTCAACAACGACTCATCACTGGACTGGATCACATTAGAGCCGACTTTCCCTTAGTACCGCTCAATGGAAATAAGCAGCCGTTAGGTAATAATTGGCAGAATTACCCGTTTACCCCAACACAAATGCATGAGGGGCTAGAACGAGGATGGCTTTGTGTACGAGACAAGAAGGGTTCGCTTTACAAGGTTTATCTGCCTACAGAAGAAGATAAAAAGCCCAATCACAATGAAATCGGCGGCTATGGTCTGATAACTGGCTACCCTCACAAGCGTGACGGGAAAACCTACTATCTAATGGCACTGGATAAAGACGGGGCTTCAGCTGGAAGTAAAATCTTGGAGCTATCCGGTGGTCAGCCACTACCTCATACTGTAGCTTTCTCATCGGGTCGTTCAGGCAGGTGCCAGTATCTTTTTCTAGTGCCTGAGCAGTACGCAAAAGCAATACAGACCCGAAAATTCAGAACCGGCGTAACAGGTGATGACGGGAAAGGAGAACAGCTGGAACTGCGGTGGAAGGGATTACAATCTGTGCTGCCACCGAGTCTCCACCCAACTAGTGGGAACTATTTTTATCTAGAGGGGTGTGCAATTCAAGAGTGTGAAATTGCGATCGCTCCAGATTGGATGATCGAGGCAATGCTGATTGAACCTACTTGTTCAGTATCTAGTGCCAAACCTGCTGCCTCTTCCACGACAGCAGTTCCTTACCAATTCGGTAGCGTAAGTCCGATAGTAGACCCTTCCATTCTCTCAATTCGCCATCCCGAACAAATCTCCTTACCTGTGCCCGAAAATTTTCCGCTTCTGCTGGGTTGCCGCAAGGAAGTCCGAGAGTGGGTCGCCTCCGGCGTTCCTAAGGGTTCGGGGCGCAACGATGTCGCGATTAAAGTAGGACTGGAACTAATTGCCGTCGAGCGATATTTGCTGTCAATTAACCAGCGCTTTGAAGATTCTGCCCAGCAGTTGTTCAGTGAGTTTTGCCAACGCTCAGGCATGACTAATAAAGAAGATGAAGAGCGTTTTCGCTGGTGTGAAGCCAAGCATCCTACTCCAAGTGCTGGAACTAAAGGTGTAGAAACGTGCATTCAAGGCTGGTACTGGCGTGAGTTTGTCAAGCCTCTGTTAGCTTTTGCCAGTAATAAGAGTGTCCCGCACCCTAATGGGAACTTTCACAGTAGCAATAATGGCAATGGGGGTGGCGACGGTAAAATCATCAAGCTTGCGTCATCTGACTTACTCACTACTGCAGAGCTGGAAAGAGAGATTGGCCAGCTACTGGCAATAGACATCCTGCCATCTAAGCTAGAGGCTATTATTCCCGAACTGGCACGACGCTCTAACCGCTCCGAAAAAGCGGTTTGGAAGCTTTACCTAGCATCTGAAAACGAACTCAGTCAAGCTGAAAACCTGGAAAGTAATTCGGGACAGTTCAAAAAGCTGATTGAGTATAGCAACAAGACCCTTGATCTTTTTGAAGTTTTCCCCCGATTCCTGGCTACTGCCCTTTTGACCAAAGCCAACTCTGACCAGATTGACCCAATCCACTTAGTACAGAATTTGCTGCCAGCGGCGGGGGGGATTCTGGGTGGCAATATCGCTATTATTGCCAAACAGGGTGTCAGCGATGCAGATCATTGGCGTGAATACCCTGTAATTTGGACATCCAATATTTCTGAACCCAGTACGGGCAAAACCAACGCACAAAACACCATCTTCAATCCTCTGAAGCGGCTGCAACAAGAAGAGGATAAGCGCTATAAGGAAGCCAAAAAGCGGCTCAAGCAAGTAGAAGCCGCATGGCAACGTAAATCAGCCGAAGAAAAACAAGGACTCCTCGATTCGCGGGAAAACCCGGAAGTCTTCAAAGAACAAGTTGTCGGGACAAGACGCAAATGGCAATACGACATTGCTCAGATGGAAGCCGTCTTACGCCGACTCTCAGAACAAGACCCGAATACTGGTGCTGTATGGGTTAAAGACGAGCAAGCGGGTCTGTTTAATGGTCTCGACCAATACAAAGGCAATAACAAGGGAGACTCTCGCCAAATCCTGCTAAGTATGTGGGGTGGACGACTTTTCCTAGAAATCGACCGCGTTGATGAAGACAAAAGCTTCCAGCTTTCTGGGCAAACGCTAAACATGGCGGGTGGACTTCAACCCAAAATTGCCTCCAAAATTTTCAAAAACCAAGAGGACTCAGATGGACTCTTAAGCCGGATTCTGCCAGCTGTTCCTCAGATTCCCGACGGGTTTACCAAATGGAGTGACATCACAGTAGACCTGGATACAACAATTGCAGACCTCTACACCAAACTGGGAAAGCTCCCCAAAGGAATCGATTGTCGATTGGACCCAGAAGCTAAACAGCTTTGGATTAAGCGATGGGAGGCTTTGCGGCGGGGATTTCTTTATTATTTAGAAGAAAATCCGGCTTATGCCTACTTCCTAGGCAAGCAGTGTAGTTATGTGCCGCGCCTTGCCCTGCTCTTGCACTGTATTGAGCATTGTTACAAAGCCAAACCCGATTTTGAGGTGATCAGCGCTGACACTATGCAGCGAGCAATTGCACTCTCTGACTACTACTGCGGTCAATTTCGGTTACTTCAGGCTACTGCTCCCCAAGAATCGGCTGAAGTACAACTTGACGGATTAATGTACAAAGTGTTTGACAAAGCCAGAAAACGCGGGGGTAAGATTACAACTCGCGAAGCCCAACAAGCCTTAAGGCGCGATCGAGTCAAAGCCCCGGCTTTAGTTGGTATATTTGCTGCCATTGTTGCAACAGGTCTGGCCACCCTAAGTGATAGTGGAAAAACACTGGTACTGCATAAAAATCAAGGTGTTGATCATGTTGATCAATTGTTGATCATGGATCAACAAGCTCTTAGCACTGAAAATAAAGAGTTTCAGCCATTTGTTGATCATGTTGATCAAAAAACTCGCTTGGCGACTGAAGTTTTCAATTCGCCACCGTCCAATGAGATGCCGCCCCTCTTGGGGAAAAAACCAAACACCACTAGCGATCAACACGATCAACTTGACCCCTCGCCAGGAAACCAAACGCCTATACCGCCTGCTCTTGATTCTGTTGATCAACCCGATCAACAACCCGATCAACAGGCGATCAACAAGCCAGGAGAAAATGACCCCAACCCCGACCCAACGCCGCCTGGGGGAGGGAAACCAACTAACACACATATTCAAATTGACCCCTCACCACCCCCAGATGGGGTCAATGCCGTAACGTTGACAGAACTCAAAAACACCATTGGCTTTGCTGAAAAATTCGTTACTCTGGCTACCACTTCGGCTCCTGAAGCCGAGATAGACTCCAGTTGGCTCACTCCTGAGTCACTGCAAGATATGGCAGATGTCTTAGCGATTTGCGAAGATGCTGAAACCTTAGCTGATGTGTGTAAGTATTGGCCTGCACAAGCCCTGAATGCGGCTTACCAGCTCCTCTCACCTGAGCAGCAGGCACAGATTAATCAGTTAAGTCAAGCTCAAGATGATTTGGCACAGACGCTGATTGCAGAGAATGGACTCAAGGCTGACGATTGTTTTTGCAACCCGCCCCTAAAAGTAGGCGATCGCGTCCATTGGTCTAAATGTCCAGGTCATTGTGAGAGTTTTTCGCCCTTTGAAATCACAGGCATTGAGGGCGATTACGCCAAACTTGACTTGTTTGCCAAGCCAGTACTACTGGCAGACTTAAGGCTGGCTGAGTGAAAGCAGAAAGCCGTCAGCAGAAAGCCGTCAACTCGTAGCTAGATAAGCTCGCTCACCAGTAAGGAGTAACCGATGAGAAAAAAGAATGGATTAAAAGAAATTCAGCGCATCAATCGGCAATCGTCGCTAGATGCACCTGTTCCCGCCTTGAAAACGGCACAGGTATTCAGTATTAATGCCGAAATCAAGGATAAATTAAAAAGAAGTATATACACTCTTGTGGAACAGGAAAGAGATGCAACTTTCGCTAAGTTGCACCAACTGTCAGGTTTTTCTGGTGACCGGGTAATGTATGCTGACCCCGACAGTAAGCTTCTGATTTGGCAAAACATGAGCCATGAAGCTATTGCAGCAATTGGAGAGCTAGCAGACGAGGGGAAGGTTGGCATAAGACCTGCTTTTAACAATTGGTTCTTGTTCTATATGTACGATGGCTCTGGTGGGATAACTGGTTTACCGCTCGCCACCAAGATTGGCATGAAGCGTGGCTATACCAAAACACACTGGGTTCCTTCTTTACTGGTGATTCTGAGCCACATTCGCTAGCGCCTAATTCCTGGCGTGCCTCGTGAAGTGTTAGTCAATATCTACCTGAATGACATAGATGATTATTCCTCGGATAGAAGAGCTTCTATCTGAGCCGAGCAGTTTCTTGAATTGCTTCTGCTTAACTGGGTTGTCCCAGAACTTGTTTTTCTGGAGGCGACGATGGGTTTCTTTGATTAGGAGGACACCACAATGAACCCAGAATGTCTCTACCCCAAACAATGGAGAGAGTACATACAGCACAAACAAAATGGTACAGACGAGATGACCTTAGAGCAATTTTTAGCTCAGTGGCAGGTCAGCCGTCAAGATTTAGCCATCCTGTGTGAATGCTCGATTGATACTGTAAACCATTGGTTTAGTGACGGACTTTCCCACCGAGAACCGAATCGACATCATAGGAGACGACTGGCTGAAGCTGATAAAGAGTTGCTCAGGATGACTCATTCTTCTTCTTCATCCGATTCGTTCTAGGTCAATAACAATATGCCAAATCGTTCTTAATAAAACTCTATTGTCAGGCTGACAAGTTTTTGTTGATTATTAACGGTCAGAGTCACTAAGCTGAGAAACACCAACTTCTCCAGAAAGCTAGTCATGAGCGGGTAGTTGTCCCGAAAAAGCTAGAAGTTGGAATTGGCATTTCTGTGAGCCAGAAATGCCTGCCTATATTACAAATCATTTAGGACTGATATATGTTGGCGAATCGCGTGTTGAGCGATGTTCATTCGGCTCATTCCGAACTCATCCAAATCGAGACAACCAAGTTCAAATTTTCAGTTATTAAGCACGGCAATGAGCTACTGATGACCTCTAATCAGGGGTTAGGGGTGATTGGTGTAGATATCAACTGGATTGCTTCACTGGGGAAACGCAAGCGGATACTAACTAAAAGAGGCTTCTCGTTTAAAAGAACTCTGGTTGGCTATCAGTATGAATTTGCTAGTGGAAATAAGGTCTTTTTTTGCGAGGCTTACTCTTGGTCTGATTGGATTATCATCTGGAGTTACTTTGCTGCTAGGGGGAACTTCAGGGCGGTTTCTCTTCTAAGTATTTTTGCTAAAAAAAGCTTAGAGCATTATTTGTAGAAAAAGGGATAAAAAAAGCATGTTAGCGAGAGCCTTCCTTTTTTCATAGCTATTAAAACTCAACGCATAGAGAATCATCAGGGACAACCAATGTTTCGAGTATTATTTTCTTCTCAATAGGCGTAAGAGTTTCAGTTTCCAGGTCATCCACATCAACCAATCCCATCGACAGGGCTTCCTCAACATCCAAGCCCTCAATCTCCACAACTTGCTGAACATAGTCAGCTAACTCTAACTCATCCTCATGCTCATCCTCAAAGCAAGCATCTACAGAATTTGGCTGAGGAACTAAATTTGATTCCATAACTTTTGTGACCCATGACGCTTAATATTTTACATTTTGATACAAAGCTACAAACTTCTACCGATATAAAAGACGTAGTAAAAAACTCCCTAGCTGAGTATTTATTTCCTGATACCAAGTTTGCTGTTGGGAATATTTATGAAAATAGTACCACGCCCAAAGAGCTTGAAAAATATGAGGAAATGACTCCTCAGTTTTCCACTGGCAAAAAAGTTTACTTTGGTAGCAATGAAGTCCGAGAGAAAGTCTATCCAAATAGGAGTGATGGAGCCGCTTACGGTTCCCTTGTTTTCACACCCTGCCAAGACTTCAAAGAACTTTTGAACCTACGAGTTTTGGTAGTGGATGACGCGACGGGTGAAAACGGGGGTATATTGCCTAATGACCAAGCAAAAAGACTGGTAGGAGATTGCTATGGGCGAATGAGTCCCGACATCGCCCGTGAACTCACCGGAGCCGCTAACACACCCTTTCAGTTTCGCATGGGCATCAAGCCTCAAGATGGTAATGAAGTCCATCGTATTGCCAAAGGAACTCTAGCCCCGTCGCGAGAGCTTGAGAATTTGGGACAACCCAAACTGTCTCAGAAAGAGGGAGAAGCCATAAAGACCCAAATAGGCTATGACCTAGTGTTAGCCACCAGTTCCTTCAAGGGTCGCCTAGATGAAAGTGCGATGATTCCAGGAGAACACAGTCTCACAGTTGGCGTAGGCATCAAGACCCTAGCCAAGTATGGTAAACAGAGTTTAGGGACTCAAGTCTTAGTCAACTATCCCAAAGGAGTTAAAACTGACATTCTGCCCAAAATTGAAGCTGCAGCTTTAGCGTTAGCCTCCCTTCAATCCGACCCTCGAAAAATTGCCCAATACTTCATCGATAAGCACTCTAAACAAGCCCAATTACGCTCTTCAAACGCTGAAACTGAGCCAGACGAGCTAATCGATTTTGAGGGCATTGACCAAGCCTTTGGGTGTAAGGATGAGCAAGAGCTAGAGGGCGATAAGGCTCAAGGTAACGAGCAGTTTTACTCGCTCCTATCTGCGTGTACCCAAAATCATCCACAGCTTTTAGAACACCCGAATGTTGTCAGTAAATTAACAGCCTTAATCCGCAAAGAATGGCTCGATATTGCGACCGGACGGGCTATCGAATTCCAGGCAGGATTAGCGCAACCCAGTCTAGAGCTACTTCAAGATGAAATTTGTGTCCCATATATCCCAGAAGGGGAAAAGCTCATTGTCACTCGCTCACCCCTGATTAATAGTAACGGGGTCATCATCTTAACTAATAAGCACCTACCAGAATTCAAAAACGAGCAGGGAACCGTACACATCCATCCAGAGACGGCAGCGACTTATCTACAGGCAGACTTTGACGGTGACCGACTCGCCTACGAACGGGCAAGTCTCTACCCCACGCTAGCGGCTGAAATTGAAGAAAAACACCTACCAGAAAATCGTCACACCGATGTCATTAAAGCAGACAAAGAGAAATATCTTGCCTCCTCGTTTGCAGAGATTGCCATCGCCGCCAGTTCTAACAAGATTGGAATTATCGCCAACAACATCCAACAAGCTGTAGCTATTGAAAATGAGATAGAGGAGCTGCCAGAGGATAAAAAGCTAGATTTTCTCTTCGGGTTGAAGGGAGCTTGCATTGATGTCTTACACTTTAGCGTTGAGAGCTTTGACATCCCAGAAGCCAAAAAAGAGCAGTGTCTCGCCATCCAAAGAAAAGCTGAGATGATTGCCAGTTTTGCCGACTCAGGAAACTTTGACATCACGCGAGGGAGTGTTAACGAGCATCTCTTGGTTGCTAAGCATCTCTTTTTTAAAACAACCGACATTTTATCGAATGAATTGCAGACCGCAGCCGACGGAGCCAAAAGCGCAGCGCGACCCAATGAAGATGTATTGAACTTCGCTAGCACCATTCTCAAGTCTAGAGAAGTTGCTTGGATTTCTGACAAGAAGGATGAAGCCACCTACAACGCTCGCATCATGGAGACCAAAAATTATTCCCCTGTAGACCAAATGATTCATGCCACAAATCAGATGTGGCAAGACCATCATTTAGAGTCGTTACCCACCCATCAATTTAAAAATTTCTTTCCCGAAAATTATACCCCAGTTCAGCAACAAACTGCCAAAGATATTATTCAAACTTATAACAGTCTTTATAAAGAAGCGTTAGCGCTGAAAGAACAGGCAAAGCGAGAGCCTGGTATAAAAATGATTGCTACCTCGCAAAAGTCAGGTAAGGTAATTGAAATTACAGGCATTACAAAATTTAATCATCCTGACCTCAAAAGTCAACACCTTAATATTAAATTGACTACCAGCAAATATTCAAATGATTTGATTGCCCTAGGGCAGTGTAAGAACGACTCAACTAAATGGGAAAAGATAGGAGTTGTTAGCGCTCAATCTGTGCAAGAGCATAATCTAGAAGAGGGATTTAAGCTCAGTAACGCCAAAATTCAGATAGTATCTGGAATTACAGACGACCAAATTAAAGCAAAATTCCAAGAAGCAAAAACTTTTATCGAGCAAATCAGGAACCAGCATTCAGACCAAAGTCAACAACTTCAATCAGCCATCTGGCATTCTGCCCACGCCAGCAACCAGAAGGGATACGAAAATTACAGCAAAGCATCTGTGGCTTTCAACATTTTCCCGGAAATTGTCGCGGAACTTGCCAAGGAATTCCAGTTTACAGATATAACCCTAGCCGGGATGCACCAACCCACAAATGAATGGGGACAAGAATTAAATAACAAAACCGTCGAGTTCACCGTAGCCTTAGAAACGAGAGTTGATCACCCCAACTACAATAAGCGGGTGTTGCTCGTTGAGGGCAAGCAGGTAGCCCCCATCACCGAGACAAGCTATCAACTCCCCATCGGTACTACAGGCAAAGCTACACTCACTCCAGCCAAGAGTGCAAGTTTGACTGCCACGACAGCCAAAGGCAATACCCTCAAAATTGGACAGCTCAAGAACTACGACTTCAATGGACAGAACTTCAGCCAAGAACCGGCAAAAATAACCCTAGACTTTGCCACACTACCGGGGAAAAATACGCCCGTGCCAGTGGCTAAGGTAGGCGATAAAGTTTTAGGCGTCATTGACCCTAATGACCGAGAGAAACTCAAAGCCGCAGGAATTCTCAAGCCGGGAACGCAGCTCAACACAACCTTACAATCAAACCCTGCAACAACCGCCACCCTCAGCATCGACAAGGAAAGCCTGAAGTATCCCGAAACATGGATTAGGAGAGCCGATGCTTCCAAACAAGCTTGGATACAAACTAACCTAGAAAGCCCCTCCCACACAGTTGAGCCTGTAAGCCCTGATAAGCCCTATGAACGCCCCAAGTGGGAGCAGCACTTAGTCAAAGCCGCTCTCAGGACTCTCAACAACGTGCAGCCCAATGAATTTGGAGAGAGAATGGCAGTAATGGGACAGACCTTGGTGACATACACAGACAACGAACAAGGGCGAACACTCAAGGTTGTCGATCTAAATCATCAAGGTCGTCGAATTCTCTACAAGGCTGAAGCTGGGAAAGCCCCAATCGTTGATAATTTTACCCCCACTGAAAAGCAACAATTTGCCTCCCAAGTCATTCCCCAAAAGACTAAATCTGATACACTTTCACGGTGAACGACAATCTTTTCTTGCTCCCAAAAAAGACAAATCTAAGAAGTGCTACCGTACCTTTTTGAGTGAACTAAAAGGACTTAAGCTGTTGTGCGTTTAAATCGCATATTTTTCATGAGGCTAGGGAGTCGGGAGTTGGGAGTCGGGAGTGGCAGGAAACATAATCCCAGAAACCGTTTTAAGATTCTTTCCCTATTCCCTATTCCCTATTCCCGTTCGGCTGACGCTCACGGCGGAAGCCTACTCCCAGCTGTTGTACATTTTTAATGCACAACAGCTTAGCTGACGAGCAACCGTTATAACAATGAAATCTTGAGCCTCTCTACTATCAAGGCTCAGCTAGAAGTTTGTTCGCTATCGCGTTTGAAGAGCGAACTTTATTCGTGAAGAGAGAGAGGTTTATTATGACAAGGATTTACAAGATGATGTTCTCTCAAACCATCGAGAACATCGACAGCGAGATTACCGCACTGCTGTCCCAAGTCGAAGCCAAGAAACAGCAACAGAACCAGTTAATGGAACTTGACGCCTTGACTGACAGCACCCTACGGGATTTGGCTGATGTTGTATCTAAAATTCAGTACAGCGCTCCTAATGCGATCTGCGCTTTGCTGCTTACGCACTATGCTCCGCAAACGCAACAGTGCAACGCTCTCGCTTCTCTTAAGACCGCAGTGCTGACCCTGTTTGAAGACGCTGAAGACGGGAACGACGGCGGGAATCAGCCCACTGACCCGACACCGGACACTGACCCAACACCAAGGGCTGACAACTCAGAACCCGAACTGTTTTGCTTTAACGGCGAGACTAGGGAATATTTGCTTACTGACGGCACGACCAGCGTTGAAGATGAAACACCTCCACTGACCTACACGCAGGCAATCAAAAACCGTTGCTCTGCTTGCTGGGGATATAAGGTTGCCACGAAACGCGATATTAAGGAAGGGTTCGTTAATCGCACTAACCTCAATTTCATGGAAGCGGTGAACCTGGAGCGGAACGGTAAAGACTTCTATCAGACAGTCGAAGCTTACCTTGATCGCCTCTACTACAACAGTCAAAGCTGTCCGCTGGAAGACTGCCCAGAGACAAGCCTTGTAGGGCAGTACAAGAAGCTTACCTCCCCTCTCGCCTCTTTACTGTGGGAAGATGCGCCACTGCTAGGTCAGCATTGCGCTGTGACCTTTGAGGCTTCCGCTGTGAGCGTCAGCGTTCGACTGAACTTCGACAAGCTCAGTTGCCGCGCTCACGCCGAAGTCCGAACGGACAATGAGAACAAAGGCACTACTGATGGTGAAGCCATACCTTTTGTGGAATTAATTAAAGTGTCTGACGCGATCGCATACCAGCTCAAGCGCGACGGCGAGGTCGTCTGCTGTTACGTCGGTTTTCGTAACAAATCTATCGCTACTAGCTGGATGCGCTTTATAGAAGCAATTACAGACCGCGTGGAACTGCGCCAAGCTCTTCGGATGCAGGGCTTTAAGTGGGAGATGAAGATTAAGGGTATGAGCATTCAGCAGATTGAGCGATTGTCCAAGGAAGATATTGACAAGACCTATCGACCGGAAATAGGCAGCGCCAAACCACCAAGCTACAAACCCCAACGTATTGCCCAGCCAGTGAATCCAGAGGAAGCTGAACCGGGCGACATTGTTACAGCCCTACTCACTCCCAGCGCCTCTTACAAAATCATTCAGGTAATGCCTAACGGGATTTTGGATTGCGAGAATCTGACAACAGGTTATCGCTTAGGACTAAGAGCCACTGCCGTGACGCTGGTGCAGAAGGGGGAGAAGCCCGAACAGCAGGCACTCTTACTTGACCCCAAACCCGATACTCCGAAAAAGTATGCACGGGTGGAACCTCCGTCCGCTTAACTCTCAAGACCTGGTAAATGCCCACCCATAAGGAATGTAGAAATAATGGAATATCAATCTAACCCCGTCAAGCCTGATCTATTTGATGTTTTAGCCACTGCTGTTAATTTGGCCGCAGTGGAACTGGCAGCAGTTTACCCACAAGACCAGAATGACCCTGAAATTGATTCAGTGGCGACCTGGCAGAAGTATCTGATACAGCAAGCCATCAAGAAACAAGACCAGATGACTGAAGAGGAGCGCTTCGCGTTCAGACAGAAACACTTTCCCATGCGTTAATTGTTTTTACCGACATCGGTAAAATCCGACTTTGATCAATAAGGCGTGCCTAGATCACACAGCACGCCTTTGTCTAAAAAAGTGTTCAATTCAATGTCTATGCTATCAACGAATAATTCTGGAGAAGAGAATCGTACCTCGGAAGCTTTGACCTGTTTAAACGTTCATTCTCACAACTCCTGTTTCAGTTTTTATAGGGGTAAAAACCGTTATAACAATGAAATTTTGAGCCTCTCTACTATCAATGCTCAGCTAGAAGTTTGTTCGCTATCGCGTTTGAAGAGCGAACTTTATTCGTGAAGAGCGAGAGGCTTATTATGACACAGAAGCTAGGTTTCTATGTCAACTTAGAGAAGTGTGAAATCGCTGCCCAACTGGTTAAGCGCTATGGCGAATATTTACAGGATATGCCGCTAGAAGAGCGCCTGACATTCCGCGCCGCTCTATGCGTGTATCAAATCCTGAAAACAAAAGTAGCCACCTTAACAGAGGAGGACATTCCTACCAACAGAGAGCTGGTTGTAGATGCTATCACATTAGCGAATTCAGATGCTTGGATGTCAGAGCAGCTTACCTATTGGATTATCGGCTTTGCCTCAGACGAGAAGATGCAGATACGCCTTGAGCCAATGATTCGAGCTTTAAGCGATTCAATTAGTTGCGACATCGGTTAATTCCAGTACCCATTTCTTAAGTCCCGCGCTCCTTAGTAGCGGGACTTTTTCGTGTAAGAAAATCTTCAGGGGGCGACAAGCGCCCCCAAAGCCAGAGATCAAAAGGGTTATACCTGGCAAGACCCCACCCACAATACCGAGCTTATTGACAATTAAACAGGCAGGGGTAGCAAGACTGGTAACCAGTCGTATCCTGTGTATGG
>DATNQP010000558.1:0-9533 GCA_036703965.1 Leptolyngbyaceae cyanobacterium | reverse complement strand
GCTAAATGAAGATGGTTCAATTCAACGAATTATTCCCCTAGGGCAAGCAGCGCAAGAGAACATAGACAAAACGGATATACCTTTGCCCGGTCAACCGTTTGTTTCTGCGGTAGAGGCGGGAAAAAATCCAATAATCCGTGTCGTTCTTACTCCCGATGGCAAGGTAAAGACGTTGTTGGAGCGTTGACATCCTCCCGACGCTGACCTTCCAGGTACAGCGCGGGTCTCCACGGAGGAAGACAGATGAACTGAGACTGCTATTGAGGCGGTGACTGGATCAGATTAATCTGAGTTTTTCCCAAATTGCGTAGACAACTGGGTAAAAGGCTATATGGGAATGGGTTTAGCTTTTACTGTTGGCTCTACTGTGAGCATCGCCAAAACGACTAGAGATATGCACGAAGCGAAAAGACTAATTGCCAAAGTCGATGAAGCGAGAGTCGAGAAACTCCTTAGTGACCACCACCCCCTAAAATAAAATCCTCAAGGACATTCAGCCATCGAGGATTTTGTGTGAGAAGCTGTACCAAACAGCCTATTGATTTTCTTTTCTGTGTCAAACAGCTAATAGCGACTTTTCTTACGCTGTTCCTTCAGCTTCTTACGCCGACTCTGAGTGGCAACGACGCTATGGTCAATGGGATAACCGACAATAGGAATCACCTGATATTGCCGCTCTTCTTCAAGATGCTTTAGTTCAGTGTAATCAACCCAGTGGATACAATCGACTGGACAGGTGTCAATGGCTTCTTGAATCACGTCTTCCGAGTCGCCATCTTGCCGAACTACACGCGATCGCCCATAATCCGGCTCAATGTAAAATGTGTTTCGAGCAACATGGGCGCAATGCTTACAGCCAATACAGGTTATTTCATCAACATAAACACCCTTTTGCCTGAGCGCCCCTCCTAATTCTGGCTCCAGACCTGAACGCTCTGGTGCATCTCGGAGAATGCCTCCTAATTCTGGCTCTAAACCCGAACGCTCCGGCGTCAGTGAAGAATCAGACATCAGGCACTCCAGCGCTGCACGACCAAACGGATTGAACCATCCTTATTTTGTTGTTCCTCGGCAACTTGAAAGCCCTGCTTAGAGGCTTCGCTCATTACTGTATGGTAGGCATAACGCTGTGTTACCCGGTTGAGGAAACCATCTACAGACCACGCCTGTTGCCAATACTGCATGTCAGCAACGAGTTCGTATTCTTTCCCATTCCAACTGAAACCGATGTCATAGTCATTGTCTTGTTCAATGGCGACTTCGGCAGTGCGGGTTTGACCGCGATAACCTCGCACCGGACAGGGGCCAGATTTCCAATCAACACCTAAATCTGTTAAAGCAGCTTGCAAAGAGGCAAGATTACGGATTTGAGTTTTAATGTTGCTGAAATGTGACATTTTGGTTTTGAATGAATTTACTCTAAATAGGGAACAAAAAAATTTACCAATCGCTAAAGCTCGCCTGAGCAGTCACAGTTGCCGACTGCTCAAGTGTTTGGGCAAAATACTCGGATGTCTGCTCACTTGAGACTACTCGTCCCAATTGAGCTTCAATCGCTGCTGTTACCTCTGCACAGGAGGCTCCAATGATCCCAGTGACTTTTTCTTGCACTCGACCATCGGGATAAATCACAAACTCTAAGGTTTCCATGCTCATGGCTGACCGCTAGGTAATCCTCAATTTTGGGTTGGGGCAGTGATTAGGCGATCGCGCTTTAGTGCATTAACGACTGTTAATGACCATCTGATTGGCTAGCTGCTGCTAAATCAATTTTTAGCAATCGCATCACTATGAATCATACTTTAACAATACTTAATATTTAGTTGTCAGCATACTTTAATCTTCAAGTAGTTTCGCTTAACTTTCTACCGCAGTCAAGCGATGGCATTGACCAGGAAGCGAACGTTAACAAAAATATACAGAACTAGATTTGAGCTTGCTGATAATCTTCGAGTTGATCTGTAGAGCCAGTGACCCCAGATAATTAAAGTCTGTTTTATTTGAAGTCAGGCACTATGAGTGAAAAGCAAGGCAAAAGTCCAACTAACGCTACAACGGCTAATTCTCTGACAATGACGCCAGTGCGGGTAGGTGTTCTGGGCTTTGGGGGGTTGGGGCAAGCCGCCGCGAGAGTCCTTGCTCCCAAGCGTGAAATGATCTGGGTGGCAGCAGCTGACCAAAAAGGCTATGCCTATGACACCACAGGTTTAAACCCTGATACCTGCATTAATACTTACCGCTCTCAAGGTTCCCTAGGCTATCTAGATCCAACTGGCACTCTCAGCAACCAGAGCATTCAAGAGTTAATTGAACAAGGCTCTGTCGATGGGTATTTTTTAGCCCTACCGAATTTGCCAAACACGTTCATGACTTCTGTAGCACGGCAATTTATTCAAGCGGGTTGGCACGGTGTTTTAGTGGATGCCCTCAAGCGTACAAGTGCTGTTGAGCAGCTACTGGGACTACAAGATGAGTTGAAAGCGTCAGGAATTACCTACATGACTGGCTGCGGTGCGACACCGGGGCTGTTGACAGCAGCAGCGGCTTTGGCGGCTCAAAGTTACGCAGAGATTCATAGTGTGAAAATTACGTTTGGGGTTGGGATTGCTAACTGGGAAGCTTACCGAGCGACAATTCGAGAGGACATTGCTCACATCCCTGGCTACGATGTTGAACGCGCTCTTCAGATGAGTGATGCAGAGGTGGAAGCTTTATTGGATAAGACTGACGGCATCCTTAGCTTAGAAAATATGGAACACGCTGATGATGTGATGTTGGAACTGGCTGGGATTTGTTCGCGCGATCGCGTCACTGTCGGTGGTGTTGTCGATACTCGCAATCCCCAAAAACCCCTTAGCACGAATGTCCAAGTTACTGGTCGTACCTTTGAAGGTAAGATTTCCACTCACACCTTTACTCTGGGCGATGAAACCAGTATGGCAGCAAACGTCTGCGGTCCTGCTTTTGGCTACCTCAAAGCTGGCGTGTCATTACACCAGAGGGGTATTTATGGTCTATTTACCGCTGCTGAAGTTATGCCGCAGTTTGTCAATTGACATCATCCACGCCCAACCCATTAGGGTATGGAGGTGGATTCCCTGAATCACTTCTGAGATTTCCTGGCTCGTCGAGCAACCTTACCCGTCTGGGTTTCCCCATGCGCGCAGAGGGTCATCTCATCCCCAGGCGTAACTTTCCGTCTGCCCGACGGTAGTTGTGCTAGACCTTGCAATGCTTTCATCAAAATATTGATGGCAGCGTTGGTATCACGGTCATCAATGTATCCGCAGTGTGGACATTTGTGAGTGCGAGTGGACAAAGCTTTCTTGACTTCATGTCCACAATTGGAGCAATCCTGAGAAGTGTAATGAGGTGCAACAGCAATTACTGGCACATCAAAAACCTTACCGAAGTACTCCAACCACTCCCTAAACAGTGTCCACGCTGCATCACTAATGGACTTAGCTAGATGATGATTCTTCACCATGTTCCGCACTTTTAGGTCTTCAATGGCTACCAAGTCGCTAGACAGGATTTGCGCCCTTGCCGTCTTCACCGCAAAGTCTTTGCGCCGCCTTGATACCTTGAGATGCGTTCTACCTAATTTCTTAATTGCTTTGAGGCGATTCTTTGAACCCTTGGTTCGACGAGAAACACGACGTGAAGCGCGTTTTAAAGCTTTTTGTGCCTTTCTCAAGAACCTCGGATTATCTACAGTATTGCCCTCAGAATCAGTGTAGAAATGGTTTAACCCAACATCTATGCCAACCATGCGATTGGTGGGTTCGCGCTTGTCAATTCGTTCTTGGTCAATGGAAAACTGAACGTAATACCCATCAGCCCGACGAACGACGCGCACCCGCTTGATTTGCTCTTTTTGGTAGAAGTGCAAATCGCGGGTTCCCCACGTCTTGAAAGTTCCAGCCTTAAAGCCATCCCTGAACGTGATTGTTAATCGGTCGTCCGAGAACACCCATCCATCGACTTTGTATTCAACAGAGCCGTGGGTTTGATGCTTCTTAAATCGAGGGAAGCCTTTTTTACCTGGAATGTGTTTCTTGCAATTCTCAAAGAATCTAGCAATAGCGCTCCAAGCTCGTTCAGCCGATGCCTGACAAGCTTGAGCCGACAATTTCTTGCACCACTGATATTGTTCTCTGAGTACTTTGCAATATTTGTTGAGGTCGTATTTGTTAACCCCTGGGTTATCCATCCAGTACTTGAGGCATGAATTACGCACGAAACGAGCAGTACGGATCATCTCATCCAAGATGGCGTACTGCTCGTTTGTTCCGCGTAATTTAGCCTCGAATACTAACATGAAGCGGGATAAATCTATGATGAGTATTCTAGCATAGGATAAACGATTATAAAAACGGGTAGTATTGAACTACCCGTTTTTACCTGAGGGGTTCATGTACCGTTCGGCTGACGCTCACGGAAGCCTACGACCAAACCCTAACGGGTTAGGGTCGCACTACTATAGCCCCTCAGACTCCCCTTCTCGATAGCTATTGGTTAATGAAAGGTTGAAGGTTAGAATCTTCTAACCTTCAACTTAATTATGCTATCTCCCCCAGCTTTCCCAGCTCTCGTATCTGGGACACAGATAATTCTTGGAGTGGGAAGGGATTAACTCTTATGCGGTTGGACTTTCAGGAGACAAGGATTCTAATGTCTCTTCCTCGGCAACAGGGTCTGGAATCTGCATAATAAAAGGCAGACAGGCACCCAGCAAGCCTCGCTGAATCCGTTCCGGCGTTTCGGGAAACACAACAAATAGGGGATAGATGCGGTCAACTCCCTCGCTGAGAATGTGTTGATAGCGGGGAGGCATCAGCCATTCATAGTCTTTGTCTAGCAACACTTGCGTTTGACGCCAGCGACTGAGTAGATCTGAAAAGTCTTCATGGGGGCGATGAATGAAGACAAAAATCTCAACCCCCATCTTGATTTTCCATTCCGGGTCGCACATTAAAATTGCGATATCACAGGGTAGAGAAACTGCTCCCTGGACGGATGTATGGCTAATACCGTTCTGTCCTGCCGGAGGTTTGGGGCTGCGGATTCGCACGATTGGCAAGGGAATGGTGATCACACTCTCGTCAGGTCGGCGCATACTGGGAATCATTTCCAGGTAAGGCCGGTGTTTCTTGAGCAGTGCGATCGCTGCATCATGGTTGCTATACTCCGCTAGCAACGTTTCGTAATCAGATTGCTTAAGAGGCATTTTCTGGAGTTAACTCCAAACAATTCACTAAATTTCCTCTTGACACTTTACTGAGGCAGATTAGGGGAGTTTGTCAACAAGTAGAGGGTTACAACGTCCTTAGACATCTGAAAAAACGATGAAAACCCTCTTCTTGCTCTAAACTCCTCGGCTTCTAACCCAGAGCGTCATATAACTTAAACAGAGGCAGATACATTGAAAGTAGAATCACCGCTACCATCCCTGCCAGGAGAACCATCATAATCGGTTCTATAAGACTGGTAAGTGCTTTAACGGCTTGCTCAACTTCATCTTCATAAAAATCTGCAACTTTCATGAGCATGGCATCTAACTCCCCTGTCTCTTCACCGATACTGATCATCTGAATTGCCAAGAGAGGAAAAACTTGCTCTTTTTGTAAGGCAAGGCTGATCATCCCACCTTGTTGAATCTCCAGCTTCGCTGACTCCACACAGTTGGCGACCACTTGGTTACCTGATGTATCTCGGACAATATCTAAGGAATTGAGTATCGGTACTCCTGAACGAGTTAACGTCCCAAAAATTCGGCAAAAACGAGCAACCGATACTTTTTGATTCAAATCACCAAACACCGGCATTTTCAACAAAAATCCATCGATTTGTACACGACCAAGAGGCGTCTTATAGTACTGCCTAAAGGCAAAGGTGACGATTATGATAAAGGCAATCGGAAAGATAACTGCCGGGCTTCGGAGTAGATTGCTTATGTTTACCATAAACTGCGTTATAGCAGGCAATTCTACATCCAGCTCGTCGAATATACCGGAAAAGATTGGTATTAAGAAAATTGTCATCCCCAAGAAGACAAGAATTGCTATGACTCCAACGGCAACGGGATAAGCCAACGCTGATTTTATTTGGTTTTGCAGCCTCGCCATATCCTCAAGTACCTTGGCTAATCGGTCTAGCACCTCGTCAAGGACACCGCCGACCTCGCCTGCCTGTACCATACTGACGTACAGGGTATCAAAGCAATCTGGATGTTTACGCATGGAGTCAGAGAGACTTGTTCCCTGCTGCACCTCACCGCTAATGGCGAGAAGTGCCTTTTTTAGCTTTGGCTTGGGACACTGCTCCGATAAGACGCCAAGGCAGCGAACCATCGCCACACCGGCGTTGACCATAGCCGCAAATTGACGCGAAAAGATGGCTTTATCTTTGACCGTGACCGAACTCAAAGCTTCCGACAATCCTGATAAGTTAATGTCAAGACTGAAGCTTTTCTTGACACTTCCAACAGCAGGATATCTATTTTGGAGGATGGCACGAGCTTGTTCAGGAGAGGTCGCTTCAATTTTCTCTTTCTTTGCGTTTCCTCTTAAGTCCCGAACCTCAGCAATGAAGGTAGGCATGGCTTGCAATTCAATGAAGGTAAAGCATCTGAAGTAATGGGTGAGTAAGTGGTGAGTTTTGACGTGTTTCGATCAAGATTCAAAACTCACCATGAACCTAGCGGGCAGGCTTGGCACCTACCTTGGGAGTCATAGCAGCACCCATACCTCCTGAACCAGCAAGGATACGCTGCAGCTCTTCGGGTTTGGAACTCTTGGATGCCGCTATCTCAAATGAGATAGCACCTGTTTTAACGTGATGAGCTAAAGACTGTTCCATCGTCAGCATCCCCATCTTCATACCTGTTTGGATAGCCGAATAAATTTGAGCAGCTTTGCCTTCTCGAATCAGGTTAGCAATAGCTGGTGTCACTATCATGATTTCCTGAGCCATCACGCGACCAAATTCACCGGGTTTCGGGTTTTTCTTGGGCACTAGGGTTTGACTAAAGACTGCTATTAAGGAGTTAGACAGCTGAGCTTGGATTTGAGGCTGTTGTTCTGGTGGGAACACATCGAGCATCCGGTTCACCGTCGAAGCGGCTGAGCTGGTATGCAGGGTGCCCATCACTAAGTGACCCGTTTCCGCAGCGGATATGGCTAGAGAAATCGTCTCCAAGTCCCGCATTTCCCCAACCAGAATCACATCCGGGTCTTCCCGTAGCGCCGCCTTCAGGGCATTAGAAAAGCTCTTGGTGTCTTCACCCTTTTGACGCTGGTGAATCAAGCTCTTGATGTTTGGAAATACGTATTCTATCGGGTCTTCGATTGTCAGAATGTGTTCCGGTCGCGTCCGGTTAATCAAGTCAACCATCGCTGCCAGGGTCGTGGTTTTACCAGAACCCGTCGGTCCTGTCACCAACACCAATCCCCTGGGTCTTTCACTCATTTCGCGAACGATGTCTGGCAAAGCCAACTGATCAAAGTTAGGAATCTTGGAAGACAACGCCCTCAAGCAAGCAGCATAGTAGCCCCGCTCTTTGTAAACGTTGACGCGGAAGCGAGCCAATCCTTTAACTCCATAAGAGCAATCCAGCTCCCAGCTTTGCTCTAAATCCTTGCGCTGTGTATTATTGAGCAGACTGAAAATCAGCTTCTGACACTCTTGGGGGGTCAGGGGTTCCTCGCCGATCGGCTGAAGCTTTCCACTGATACGGAAGTAGACAGGTGCCCCTGCTTGAATGTGCATGTCTGAGCCACCCATCTCAATCAGCTGCTCCATCAAGTCTTCAATCATCAGTTCCATAGCGCTGTCTCCTTAGAAGTTGTTAATTGTTGGTTATTAGTTGTTTAGTTATTAGTTGTTAGTTGGAAGATGAAGTCTAAGCTCTAAAAACCACCAACTAACAACTGTTTTTACTCAAAACGAGGTGTCATACAGTAAGGGCAGTCTAGCCAATCCTGTTGTGCTTCTGCACCGCAAGTCCGACAGGTAAGAGAACTCTTTCGTTTAGCTTTTAGTTCTGCTTCTAAGCCAGAATCAGTAAACGTCACACGTTCTACTTCTTCGAGAGTGGTGTACCCTTGCTGTACCAGGTTTAAGCTATAGGCGAGTAGTGTTGTCATCCCCTCTTCTACAGCGGCTTCCTTAATCCGTTCTGTGGGAGCGGCTTCGTTGATTAAGGTTTGTAGCCGCTCGCTGACTCGCATTACTTCATAAACACCAACACGTCCCTTGTAGCCAATGCCATTACATTTTTGGCAAAGCGTACCTTTGGAGCTGGCGTCCTGAATTTCCTCGGGTCGCAGCGTGTTGGGTTTATATAGGGTTATTTCCCCCTCGCTGGAAGCCGATAGACCAAATCGGGCAAGTTCGGCAGTGCTTGGCAGGTAGGAAATGCGACACTCAGAACAAACACGCCGCATTAAGCGTTGCGCCAAGACTCCCAATAGGGCACCGGAAACCATGAAGGGTTCAACGCCCATTTCATCTAGACGTGCGATCGCACCAGCAGCATCGTTGGTGTGGAGCGTGGTTAGCACCAAGTGACCTGTCAGGGCCGCTTCAATCGCGGTTTTCGCCGTTTCTTTATCCCGCGTCTCACCGACCAGAATCACGTCTGGATCTTGGCGCAGAAACGACCGTAGGATCGAGGCAAAATCCATTCCCTTTTCGCGTAGCACCTGCACCTGAGTAATGCCAGGTAAGGAATACTCAATTGGGTCTTCCGCCGTACTGATATTCACCCCAGGATCATTTCGTTCTGCCAGGACGGAGTATAAGCTTGTCGATTTACCCGAGCCAGTTGGTCCTGTCACCAAGATGAGTCCAAAGGGGCGACTTGCCATCTCCCTGACTATTTGCAGCGTCGCTTCGTCTGTAATTAACTTATCCAAACCCAGCTGAGTGGACTCGTTGTCCAAGATTCGCAAAACAACTTTCTCGCCATAGCGGCTGGGCAAAGTGCTGACCCGAAAGTCAACTTTGCGGCCCTGGAACATCCGCCGGATTTTCCCGTCTTGCGGCAGTCGTCGCTCCGCAATGTCCAGCTCTGCCATAATTTTGAAGCGAGCCGAAACCGCTGGCTGTATTTTTTTAGGTAAGGGGTCGAACGCTTGACGTAGCACTCCATCTTTCCGAAAGCGTATGCGTAAGGATTCTTCCTGCGGTTCTACATGAATGTCAGAAACCCCTTCTTGCAATGCCTTAGCAAGGATTCGGTTGACGAGGTTAATCACTGGAGCACCCTGAGCATCTCCCAAAGCCTCACCTAGATCAGCCTCTCCTTCATCCGGTGCGTCTTCCAGGTTGACCTCTAAATTTTCTAGGTCTTGGGAGACATCAACAGAGGCCTCAAATTTTTTCTTTTCCTCTTGTTGAGCCAGTGCATCAAGATACTTGGAAATTACCTGCTGATAGTCTTCAAGGGTGATGACCATCCGTTGCAGCCCAATGCCCTGAGGTCGCAGTATCCGGTTCAAATCATCTTGGGCATCTAGATTATCGGGGTC
>DATNQP010000557.1:0-11170 GCA_036703965.1 Leptolyngbyaceae cyanobacterium | reverse complement strand
GATATGCGCCTTTCTTACGTGGTTTGGCAAGAGGGTATAAATCCGTTTGTTGTGGTGGAGTTGCTCTCTCCGGGGACGGAGAAAGAAGATTTAGGGGAAAATGAGGAGGAAAAGTTGCCACCGGAGTCAACTGAGCTTGGGGGCAATGGGCAAGCAATTGAGCCTCAGGCTAAAGAGAAACCACCGCGAAAATGGGAGGTTTATGAACAGATTTTACGCATTCCTTACTATATTGTTTTCAGCCGTTATACCAATCAGCTAAGAGCATTTAAACTAGAGGGGGCGCGTTACCAAGAGCTAGAGTTGCCAGAACCGCGAGTGTGGATGCCTGAGTTAGGGTTGGGCTTGAGGTTATGGCAAGGGGAGTATCAAGGCGTTGAGCGCTTGTGGTTGCGTTGGTATGATACTAATGGCAACTGGATTCTTACTGAGGCAGAACAGGAGCGACAGCGAGCTGAGGAGGCTGAATCTAGGGCTGAACAAGCGGAAGCTAGGCTAGAATCATTGCTTCAGCGACTTCGGGAATCAGGAATTGACCCTGATGCGTTTTTAAGCGGTCAGAGCTAATTGAATGGAGAGGAGATGTTTCTCGTAGAGACATTGCCTGCAACGTCTCTACAATCCCAATCAGTAATCCCCAATCCCCCAAAAATGCAAAATCCTCGTCAGTTGGCATTTCTAGCGCTCCGGGA
Organism: Leptolyngbyaceae cyanobacterium; assembly: GCA_036703965.1. Classification (GTDB taxonomy): domain Bacteria; phylum Cyanobacteriota; class Cyanobacteriia; order Cyanobacteriales; family Coleofasciculaceae; genus DATNQP01. The sequence continues at coordinate 10,478 of DATNQP010000557.1, read as the reverse complement.
CATCCATCGGCGGGGTGCTTTCACTGATGTTGCCCTCGACCGAGTGCTACGAACTACAAAATTGAACAGTGCTGACCGGCGTCTAGTGACAGATTTAGTGTATGGAAGTGTGAGACGATCGCGATCGCTCGATGCCTTAATCGACCAACTCGGTAAGAAGAAAGCCCACCAACAGCCTCCAGACTTACGCACAATCCTCCATATCGGCTTATACCAGTTGCGCTATCAAGAGCGCATTCCTCCCTCAGCGGCGGTCAATACTACGGTTGAGCTAGCTAAAGAAAATGGGTTCAAAGGACTCGCTGGCGTTGTTAATGGTTTACTGCGGCAGTACGAGCGTCTAGCGACTTCTTCCGGTGAACCCTTGCAGTTGCCGGTGGAACCCGTAGAACGCTTAGGCGTCTTGCACAGCTTTCCCGATTGGATTATCCAGATATGGTTAGAACAGCTGGGGGTAGAAGAAACGGAGCAACTTTGTGAATGGTTCAACCAATCCCCAACGATTGACCTACGGGTGAATACTCTACGGGTGTCGATTGAGGATGTTGAGACAGCGATGCAATCAGCTGGCGTTGATGTCCGTCGTGTGCCGCAGCTACCTCAAGCCCTGCGAGTGGTTGGTGGCACAGGTGCAATTCAACAGCTACCTGGATTTAGTGAAGGTTGGTGGACAATTCAAGACAGTAGCGCTCAGTTGGTGAGTCATCTGCTCAACCCTCAAAAGGGTGATGTTGTAATTGATGCTTGTGCTGCACCAGGGGGAAAGACAACCCATATTGCGGAACTGATGGCAGATGAGGGTAAGATTTGGGCATGCGACGCAAAAGCCTCTCGCCTCAAAAAACTGAAAGAAAACGCCCAACGGCTTCAATTAAAATCCATTCAAATCTGCACTGGCGACAGCCGTAACTTTTCCCAATTTACCAATTCAGCAGATAGCGTTTTACTTGATGCCCCCTGTTCCGGCTTAGGAACTCTCCACCGACGCCCCGACATCCGCTGGCGCATTACACCAGAAACGGTGCATGAACTTTCAATTCTGCAAGGGGAACTCTTAGAACAGGCAGCTACCTGGGTAAAACCTGGGGGTGTTTTAGTTTATGCCACTTGCACACTACATCCACAAGAAAATGAAGGTGTGATTCAACCCTTTCTTGAGCGCCATCCCCATTGGCAAATTGAGTCACCAGTGCCTCATTCACCCCTTAGTGCTTTCTCAATGCCACAAGGTTGGATTAAAGTTTTGCCTCACCAGCATCAGATGGATGGCTTCTTCATGGTACGACTGAAGCTAGATCGGTGAGGCTAGCGGTAGGCGACTCGTGCATCCAGTCCACGCGATCGCAACAGGTGTGAGCGGCTTTCAGCGCTAGCACGAGTGGTAAACAACCCGGCGTTAACATACCTGCCTTGTCCGGCATTATCTAAACGTGCATTCGCAAAACCCTGTACAGCACGAACGTCCCTTAATGTATTGTCATTCTGAATAGGTACGACCACCACATAGCGATATGCCATTAGTGCTGCCAAGGTTTTCCGATCGGCAATGCCAGTAGCCGCTAGATTATTCTCCCTCTGGAACTGCCTAACGGCTTGTCGGGTTCTTGAATCATAGTTGCCATCAATCGGGCCGGTGTAAAAACCAACCCCTTTTAATCGTTCCTGAAGCTGCTTTACATTTAGAGTGCGACTTTCTGGTCTTAGCGGGGGTTGGGGGCGACCCATTAGAATACCCATATCACTCCTCTGGAGAGCTGCCAATGTTTCTCGACCCACAATGCCATCCACGCGAAGTCTCCTTGCTTGCTGAAACTGTCTCACTGCCTGCTCAGTTTCAGAATCAAAGAACTCATAAATGGGTCCAGAATAGAAACCTTCCTGTCTCAATCGTTCCTGTAGTAAGCGGACATCAGACCCACTAGATCCCAATTGCAGTATTCTACCGCTAGCTCCCGCTTGCAGTGTTGTTCTGGTAGGACCAGAATTGAAAGGCTGGATTGAAGTACGCCTTCCTACCCTACCTAAGGCTTGCTCTAAGGCTGCTTCGGTATTTGAACCATAGATACCGTCGGGGGAGAGTTGATAATCTCGCTGAAACTCTTTGAGAGCTGCCTCAGTCAGGGAGCCAAAAAAGCTAGTGATGGGTCCATTGAAGTAGTTCAGCTGCTGTAAACGCTCTTGAAGAACGCTTACCTCTGGGTCGGTCATTCCTACCCGCAGCGTCTTGGCAAGTGTTTGACTTGCCATCCCCACAACGCTGAGTGTGACCATCACAGGCAGTAAATACATCCAGGCTTGGCTGGAAAACTTTCGCCAGTCTAGTCCTTCGCATAGACCAATATCTTCGGACCTCTCGTAGGCTAAGGCAAGATGAAGATAGGCAAGAGTTTCCATAGTTTTATCACCACCCCTTTTACTAGTCAGTTTATCTCATAAGAGATGGTGATATTGTTAATTTTTTAGCTCCCTCTAATAGGGCATTGGTGCGTTAGCCGAGCGTAACGCACCCGACAAAAGGTTTTATGTTCTATTAAGTTGACTTAGTCAATCAGTGCGGTTAATTGAAAGGGGATTAAGACAACAGGGATTGAACAGGTGATTCTGCAAAAGATCAGCCAAGATATATTGTTTAAATCAGCCCTGTCTGGCTGAACAATACGGCAACAAGCGCAGAAAAACCAGTAATTGCCAAAGCAACCAGGGGGTTTTGACCTTGACTCACGGCAAAAGATGTCACGATCCCAGCCCCTAATGCAGCTGTTACAGCTGCTCCCAGCCAGTCTTTATCAGAATTGTTGTTGTACATCGTTTGTAATTCGTAAGTAAGGTAGTTAAGACTGTGGATTACAGTTCAATACAAACTACCACCCCTTCTTCTCTGGGTTTCCAGTTACCTCGGATTTTGCAATTAAGGTTTAAATTTAGCGACTTTTCTTAACAAAATCAACAAAACATAGTTGTACGGTGGGCATTGCCGAGAAGCCTTGCTGCATAAGAGTTCAAGCATTGTAGTTAGCAATGCCCACGCTGCGTTTAATTTTGCATACCTGTTTAGGGGTGGATTTTACTCATTAATTTTTTCAATGTTGCCTGCCTTGATCCAGCCTTCTTGCTCGCCATCTGCCAAGCGTACCTGTTGCCATTTTTGATCGTCGCTTGCTTTAAGAACAATCACTTCCTGATTGAAAGCAACACCACCCACACGGTTGGCCTCCGGTCCAGGAGCATCGCGCAGACTCAACCCTTCTGACCAGATGACACGCGCCTTATAAGCGCCTGGTGGTAGTTCCTTGGTAGGCGACTCACTAGGAGAGGGAAGAGGGATGGGTTTCTTAGTGACTGAAGAGTTAGACGCTGTCGGCGAACTCACTTTCTTGAGAACCGGCAACTTCTTCGGTTGCTCCTCTGCAAAGATTGGTTTTGGGGGGGTAGCTGAAAGTTTAGTCCAGAAGTAAAAGGCGGCGGCAACTCCGCTACCTGCCAAGAGGAAGATACCGATAAGAAAACCGATTAAAAATTTAGCTATACCTGACAAACTCATAGGAGTTGTTAGTTGTTGGTTGTTGGTTGTTAGTTGTTGGTTGTTAGTTGTTAGTTGTTTGACCAATAACGAATCACAAACAACTAACAACAAATTACTGAAGTTGACGCTGAATACGACTGGTCAAACGACTGTCTCTAGATGCCATACGCGCTTTTCCGGCGGCTGCCCAGTCTTGAAGGAACTGGATTTGCTCTTGCGCTGTCCGAGCCAGAGGGATAATCTGGCTAGCGGCTTCCAAGACATCATCGGTGGTGAAGTCTCGGTTCTGGCTGAAGCCAATGTGCATGGCTTCAATCAGAGTCTGCTCAATTTCCGCTCCCGAAAAGTCGGGGGTCTCGTATGCCAATCGGTCTAAATCATAACTCTTTAAGTTATGAGGTCGCAGTCGAGATAAATGTAACTCAAAAATTGCCTGACGTTCTTCCTGGCTTGGCAAACCGACAAAGAAAATTTCATCGAACCGACCTTTACGGAGCATTTCCGGGGGTAACGCCTGGATATTATTAGCCGTGGCAACGACAAATACTGGCGATCGCTTTTCGGCTAGCCAGTTGATAAAGGTGCCAAAGACACGACTAGTCGTTCCTGCGTCTCCTTTGGAGTCAATTCCAGAGAAAGCTTTGTCAATTTCATCAATCCAGAGAATACAGGGAGCAAGGGCTTCTGCCAGCTGAATCATCTGCCTGGTACGGGATTCAGACTCTCCGACCAAGCCCCCAAAGAGACGCCCAACATCCAGGCGTAACAGGGGGAGATGCCAGTGGTGAGCGATCGCTTTTGCCGTTAATGATTTTCCGGTTCCCTGAATTCCGACGAGTAACAAGCCACGAGGATGAGGCAAACCGTACTGTCTTGCTCGTTCTGTAAATGCACCACCCCGCCGCAGTAGCCAGTCTTTTAAGTTATCTAAGCCGCCGATGTCAGAAATTTTCTCACTTGTCGGGTAAAACTCTAAGATCTGCGTCTGGCGAATGGATTGACGTTTTTCTTCCAGAACCAGTTCCACGTCTTCTGGTTGGATTTCGCCGTGAGAGGCGATCGCGCGGGTGAGAACTCGACGAATCCGCTCTAATGAAAGACCCTGAGAGGAACGCACTAGTTCATCTAAGACTTTATCACTCAGGGATTGACCCGTAGCGGCTAACAACCGTCCAATCTCCGCTTTGATTTCCGACGCATTGGGTAAGGGAAATTCCAGAACCGTCAGCACTTCCGCCAGATCGGGGGGAACAACAACTTGCGGCGTCACAATCACAATATTCTTGGGCTGGGATTTTAGACGCCGCGACAGATTTCTCAGTTTACGAGAAACTGAGATATCCTCCAGAAATCGATTGAAATCCCTTAATATAAAGATTGCTGCTGCGCTTTCTGCTACTTTTTCAACAAATTCTAAAGCTTGTAACGGATTACGGCGTCCGAAACCCGAATCATTCGGGTTGCCCTGATAGCCGTCAACAAAATCCCAGATATAAACAGCGCGATCGCCTAAGCGTTTGGCAGATTGCGCGATCGCTACCTCCACTCGCTCCTCTTCCGGAGTTGGAATATAAATCAGAGGATAGCGGGCACGGAGGAGCAACTCAAACTCATCATTAAAACTCATGGCACATAGCAAGGAGTTAGGGGCTTTGAAAATTAAAAATTAAGATTCTGCTTGATCAATTTATTTAATCACTATTCCCCCGACATAGTAACGCCCTCAATTATTTGCCGCAGCGTATTGCTTTATCCCCCAACTTCCGGGGGCTGCTTAATTGGAATGTAAATTAAGAACGCTGCGCCCCGATCGGGTGCTGAAATACACTGCACTTGACCACGGTGTTGTTCTACAACAATCTTGTAGCTAATGGACATTCCTAAACCTGTACCTTGACCAACAGGTTTAGTCGTAAAAAACGGATCAAATAGCTTATCGCGTACCTCCTGTGTCATACCTGAGCCATTGTCACAAATCAGAATTACCACTTGATTGCAGTCGGCTAAAACCTCTGTGCAAATCAAAATGATACCGGGATGGTTTTTGATTTCTTCAGGTGAGCGTTTTTTAGTGTATTCATCTATCGCCTCAATCGCATTACTCAGGATATTCATAAACACCTGATTGAGTTGTCCAGGATAGCACGGCACCTGAGGTAGGTTGCCGTAGTTTTTAATGACTTGGATGCCTGGATATTCTGGTTGTTTCGGTTTCAGGCGGTGAGCGAGAATCAGTAGGGTATTATCAAGACCTTCGTGAATATCCACCCATTTCATTTCGGCTTCATCCAACCGCGAGAAGTTCCGCAACGACAAGACAATCTGGCTGATGCGGTTGGCTCCCATTCTCATTGACGAGAGGATTTTGGGTAGGTCTTCCCTGATGAAATCGAGCTCACTTGCCTCTGTTTCGGCTTGAATTTCTGGTGCTGCCTGGGGATGGTATTTCTGATAGAGCTGAATCAGGTTGAGCAAGTTTTTTGTATATTCATTGACATGGATGAGATTGCCGTAGATGAAGTTAACAGGGTTGTTGATTTCGTGAGCCACGCCCGCTACCAGTTGCCCTAAAGAAGACATTTTTTCGCTGTGAACCAGTTGGGCTTGGGTGTGTTGGAGTTCGCGTAGGGTAAGCTCAAGCTGGGTAGTTTGCTCTTGGGCTTTTGCAGTAGCGGTGCGACTTTGATGTAAGAGTTGGGCTTGGTCAATGGCGATCGCAATTTGGTCGGCAACCGCTTGTAGCAGTTCCACTTCAGAGTCCCGCCAAGGACGAGGCCCACTAGAGTGACTACAGCTAACCAAACCAATTTCGCCTGACTGAGTATGGATTGGCAGTGCCAAGAGAGCAGTGTAGCCGACACTGAAGAAGAACCTTTGCTCTACTGGATCACTCAAAGCTCTGGCATTGTCCACACGAGTGATTTCCTTGTTAAACACCCTTGCTGTCAAGGGACCCAGTGCTGTAACAGGAATGGAGTAACCCATTAGAGTTGGAAAAGCCGCTGTCTTGGCTTCGGTAACAACCTCCCAAATCGGTTGAGCGGCCTCAGCTCGATACCAAAAGAAGAAGCAGCGATCAATTTGCAAAAGGCTGTGAATCTCACGCACAGCGGTTTCCAGGATGGTATTGAGGTCGAGGGAGCGACGAATCTGACTAGCAAGTTGGTTGAGCAGTGCCTCCCTCTGGGCTATTGCTCGAAATCTCGCTTCTGATTGTCGTAGTTCCTCCTCTGCCTCCTGGCGCTCAAGGAAAGCTCCCACCCACTGCGCCATCAGCTTCAACAGCTCTTTGTCCTCTGCTGTGAATGGATGTTGGCGTACCTGAAGACTGAAAAAGCTCAATGTGCCGTAGACTTTACCAGCCACAATCACTGGCATACCTATATAAGCTTCTAGTCGGCTGGAGGTATAGGCAGGGAGCTGACACCAACGGGATGTTCCAGCGGATTCAAATGCAATGGGTTCTTTCGCCCCCAACGTCACACGGCAATAAGTCTGCTCCAAATCCCAGGTATTTCCTTTAGTGAGCGGGAAGTTGGACTTGGGCGGAATTTGAGCGGCAATAACTTCATAAAGATTGTTTTCCACCCGACCTAAAGCTCCCATCTCCAGACCGAAACGGCGGCGTCCCAGTGCCAACAGTCCTTGTAGACGTTGGTCAAAACTGAGTTTCCGAGCCATGCTGATCTTATAGAGGGTGCGAAGCGTTTGTTCTGTCCGCTTACGCTCAGCAATTTCGTTTTCAAGCTTGGTCGCTTGCTCTTGAACCTTTGTCGTAGCGATACGACTTTGATGCAAGAGTTCAGCTTGTTGAATAGCGATCGCCAATTGGTCTGCAACCGCTAAGCTAAGTTCTACCTCACATTCTTGCCAAGGGTAAGGACGATTTTCGACTAACAAGCTGAGAGTGCCCCAAACTTCTGAGCCAAAGTGCAAGGGTACCAGCAGCCAAGCCCCAGGAAATCTTTGAGCAAAGTCACGATTGATTTCCTCCTTGCAGGTGCTGACATCGTCAATTCTGATGACTTCTGAGCGCTTCAGTCGAGCGGCAATCTTATTGCCCTCATCAGGAATTTCTAAACCTAGAGCCACAGGTAAATCAAATGAGGTTCGATAATCTGCCACATTCAACCAAAGCTTTCGCTTAGGTAAATATTGAGCGATTACAACCCGATCAACTTGCAGGAGTTTGCCAATTTCCTCAACAGCTGAGGAGAAAATCGTCTCTAAATTTAAAGAGTTACGGATTGCTTGAACAACCTTATTGAGCGCCTGCTCTCGAAAAGCCTGCTGCCGCAGCGCCTCTTCTACACCTTTGCGCTTTGTGATGTCGCGGCTTACGCTTAACAAAAACCTGATTGTTCCCTCTTGTGAAAACTCAGGGACAATACGTGATTGAAAAGATTTAATACCATTGGGTGTAGGGAAGTCGAATTCAATAGTTTGTTCCAGCCCGGTTGCAAAGACATTTTGCAGAGCCTCGTGCCAATAAGCAACTAGCTCCTGTGGCATTCCCAAATCCTGATTCGTTTTGCCGATGAATGCTTGTTTCGGTATCCCGGTGATTCGTTCTACAGCTGGATTAACGTACAAATGGCGCAATTGTGAGTCAAACCGTACAACTAAATCAGGAGAATTTTCAACTAAAGCTCTAAATTCTTGTTCACGCAGGTGTAGCAGTTCTTCGGGTTGTTTGCGATCAGTAATGTCAATGCCGGTGCCAATAATATACTCAACTGTGTCTTCCTTGCTAAGGAGGACACTGCTTGACCAAGCGATTCGGCGACGAGTACTGTCCTTGGTTACCCAGTAGCTTTCATATTTGTACTCTAGTGAACTGCCTGCTTTGAGATTGTCACAGCTAGCTTTGAATTGCTCCACCTCTTCCGGAATCAAGAACAGCTCCCAAATAGGTCTACCCCTGACCTCATTAAACGAGTAACCTGTTGTTTCTTGGCAAGCCTTATTAAAAGAAACGATTCGCCCTTGCCGATCGAGAGTCACCATTAATACACTAATTGTATTAATGTCAGCAAAAACAGGTTCTAGCTCTTTTTTTTGTCTGCCATTGGTTTCAGTGTTGTCAGTGTTGTTAATGCGTGTTTGTGTCATGTGATTAGGTTGTCCTTGGCAGTTCACGGGTGGTGAACTCTGAACCAACTTCCCTCCTGGTAAATCGGAGTTATATTAGTAATATTTTGTGTTTAATAGAATTTATTAAATTTTACCCATTGGCTACCGTCTATTTTGTTGCGCCCCGTCTATTCTTTACAAGAATTACGAAAAATGTAGTTAATTGGTCGCACTAAAGTTAGATACTACTGTTTAACCCAACCTCTACCGAATGCAATAATTTTCTGTTAAGACAGGCTGTATAGATAAACACAAATATAGTCCTCCACAAGTCTCCAGAGGAGGGCAAGGACGTTGCTACTATTCCTGGAAGAGGACTAGTGCAGGCTGCCAGAAATAATTAATCATGTAGGAAGGGACGAGAGGCTTTCTTGCGACAGGTAAGATGTTTTTCAGGACTGGTGAGAAACTTTCGCAGCGCTGCACTAGACTGTGAGCGTTTTGAGCTGAACGGCCTCTATGGCAGGATGAAGTGTGAGGTATAAATTACTTGTCTGTTGCCGCCTACTACGAAACCGAGGTTTGTACCAGGTATTATTTCATCAAGGTCTTCCCGCCTTGCTCCCCACCCCCTTGTGGGTTGGAAAGCAAGGCAGGGCATTGGAATGCGGCAAACAATATTGCCACTGTTGGGGTTGCCTTTGTAAACCAACCCGAAAGCTCGGTTATGAGTTGTGTATTGGAGGGTCAACTTTCTCTCATGGACTCAACCTTTAATCATGGCTAAAGCCCCGCCCGCTTGTCGGCGGGGTGCGTTTACCAGACACTGTGCACAGTAGGAGTGAGAAATGTTATTGAAGTTACAGAAACAGCCTCAGCTGAGGTTGGTGATCGGTGCCGCGATCGCATTTTTTTTGCTTACCCTACTTTTGACCCTGCACCGGCACTTTACCTTCTATTCCTCCTACGACCAAGGCATCTTTAATCAAGTCTTCTGGAATAGCATCCACGGACGCTTCTTTCAGAGTTCCCTTTCCTCTCAGCTGTCTACTAACGTTGTCCATCATGGCGAAGTCCCAGCTGTCTATTACCACCGCTTAGGGCAACACTTCACTCCTGCCCTCTTGCTTTGGATGCCGCTGTATGCTCTCTTTCCCTCACCAGCAACCCTGACGGTTTTACAAGTTATTCTCGTCACAGCTGCCGGTTTAGTTCTCTACGTCTTGGCTCGACAGTATCTTGAACCGCCTCTTGCGGCAATGATTACTTTCAGCTTCTACTGCGCTAATGCCATTTTGGGTCCCACTTTAGCCAACTTCCACGATATCTGCCAGATTCCCCTATTCATGTTTGGGCTGCTACTGGCAATGGAAAAACGCTGGTGGTGGTTGTTTTGGGTGCTAGCTGTAGCAATTCTTGCGGTTCGAGAAGATGGTGGGGTGAGTCTGTTTGGTGTTGGAGTCTACCTGGTACTGAGCCAACGCTATCCCCGGATTGGTCTGGCTGTCTGCACCCTTAGCTTTGGTTATATGATCGTTCTCACCAATCTGATCATGCCGTTGTTTTCCAAAGACATTTCCCAACGGTTCATGCTTGAACGGTTTGGTCAGTATGCCAATGGTGCAGAAGCTTCCACCCTAGAGATTATTTGGGGAATGGTTAGCAATCCCTGGCGCTTAGTTGTAGAACTATTCACGCCATTTTTTGCCACAATTCAGTACTTATTAAATCAATGGCTACCCTTAGCTTTTGTGCCAGCCGTTTCTCCTGCTGCCTGGACAATAGCTGGATTTCCCCTACTTAAGCTGTTTTTAGGTCAGGGACAGTCCGTTCTGTCGATTACCATTCGCTATGCCATGACCGTAGTTCCCGGACTATTTTA
>DATNQP010000556.1:0-3875 GCA_036703965.1 Leptolyngbyaceae cyanobacterium | reverse complement strand
CCTCTGAATGTTCAGCTAAATCGCTGGTCTGTAGGAGATAATCCAGAAATTCACCGCCTACTCGCTAAAGATGCCCTGAGCGATGAGGAGAAAGAACAGGTACTCCAGGCGCTTGATAGCTACTTTGAAGAACTCAAAGCTTCTGCTGGTTATCAGTTCCGTGACTTAATCGTGCTGCACCCAGATGTGGCAAATATCAACGCTCTGTTGTCTAAATTTGACCCCTGTCACTACCACACCGACGCTGAAGTACGCTACATCGTTGCTGGTGAAGGCATTTTTGGCTTTGTGCGTCCTGATGGTAGCCAGGTAGAGTTGACGGTGCAGGCACAGGAATACATCAATGTGCCAGAAAACACCGAACACTGGTTTTATCTAACCCCATCGCAACGGATTAAAGCAGTACGCTACTTCACCACAACTGAAGGCTGGCTACCTGAGTACACGGGTACAGAAAAGCGCTTCCGTACAGCAGCAGTTGTCTAAAGCGATGGATGAAAAAGCCTATCCGGAAAGTCTTTTGGGTAACAACCAAATATCTGTGTTTATCTATGTACATGTGTGGTTTAAAATCTCACATCCACTTTTCGGATAGCTTTTAAATGGTGCATAACTATAGCCCTCTCCAGCAAGAAATTCCCCTTCTAGCCATAGCCATAGCCGACAAGTTTGGCACTTTGCCTCAAGTATTGACTGTGGCTTTAGCTGGTTCCCGAACAACGGGAGTTTCAAGTGAGTCCTCGGATTTTGATTTTTATGTCTACCTCCAGGAGGAAATTCCTGTAGATATTCGTAAGGCGATTGCTCAAGAATTTGCCGAACGCCTAGAAATCAACAACCAATTCTGGGAACCTGGTGATGAGTGGGTAGACATCAGTTCTGGATGTGGTGTTGATGTAATGTATCGCACTCCTCAATGGATTGAGGAACAGCTCGATCGCGTGCTTGTTCAACATCAAGCCTCGGTTGGCTATTCCACCTGCTTTTGGTGGAATGTTTTGACTTCTGTGCCTTTGTATGAATCAAAAGGTTGGTTCAAACAGCTCCAAGAAAAGGCAAATCAGCCCTATCCTGAAACTCTAAAAAAGGCAATCATTGCCAAGAACTACCCAATTTTGCGGAGAAATGTTTCTTCCTACACTCATCAATTGGAAGTAGCAATTCACCGAGATGATTCAGTAAGTATTATTCACCGGACAGCTGTCTTATTGGCAAGTTATTTTGATATCGTATTTGCTATTAATGCTGTGCCTCATCCGGGTGAAAAACGTCTGATAGAGTGGGTGAAGAAACTATGCTCAAAAGTACCGGATGGGATGGAATGGCAGATTCGTACCATTAAGGATTCGATGTCCTTGTCTTCAGGTAATCTGAGTCTACTTCATCATCTTAATGTACTGATTGATGGTTTAGATCAATTATTGATACACGAAGGTTTGATAACAGAGTCCGGGGAATTAGTATAGCGCTTGTTACTTTGTAGAGACGTTCCGGCGGCTTGCGTTAGCGCAGCTCGGCGTTAGCCTAGCATGGTGCGCTAACGCAAACTCTAAGCGATCGCGGCATGGCTGGACTTTTGATTAGAAAGATGCTCAGATTATAGTCTTCGTTTCCAGTTCAGAACGACAAGTCACTCACAAGTCAGTTACAACTCAGATTCGGCAAAATGACAATTGAAGTTGACTACCGCTTTCCACCGAGTGTTGATGCCCAAAAGCAAGCCAAAGTTATCGCCGTGGGGCAAACTGCTGGCACCTGGGATGCTCGTTTTGTTCATCGTGAGGAGCTGTTGAAGTCGCATCTTGCTCAAGTCGTCAGTGTTTGTAGTCAACCTGATGGCTACAGCCTTGCTACAATCCGTTTTCCCGAAGCCAATGTGGAGAATGACATCCCGACGCTGCTGACGATGATTTTTGGGAAATACTCAATGGCAGGTGCGGCAAAAGTCATGGCAGTGCGTCTCCCGGAAAACTACGGTAGGCGTCCCAAACTGGGAATTACGGGTATCCGGGAACGACTGGGAGTAGTTGAGCGCCCCCTAATTATGGCAATTTTTAAGCCAGCCCTGGGACTCTCTGCTGATGACCATGCTGCAATTTTGAAAGACGTTGCCAGTGGCGGACTGGACATTATTAAAGATGATGAGATTATGGGTGACTTGGAAGTTGCCCCAACGCTGAAACGTCTGGAAGCTTGCCGCCAGGTACTCGATGAGGTGAAGCAGCAAACGGGGCGAACGGTGCTATATGCCATCAATATTACGGGTTCGGCTACCCAATTAATCGAGAAAGCCCGTCTTTTAGTGCGTGAAGGGGCGAATGCACTGCTACTTAACGTCCTTACCTATGGTTTCTCAGTGTTGGATGCCCTCGTTGCTGACCCAGAGATTAACGTGCCGATTTTTGTCCATCCTGCCTTAGCGGGGGCGATGTGTGCTGCCCCTGACCACGGTATGGCTTACTCAGTGGTGCTGGGAACGCTGATGGCGCATTGTGGGGCGGATGCCGTGCTGTATCCTGCTCATTACGGCAGTTTACCCTTTGATCCAGCTGAGGAGATGCGGATTCGGGATATTTTGCGATCGCGCAATGTCTTTCCTGTACCCTCAGCAGGTATTCATCCTGGTGTCGTACCCAAGGCGTTGGCAGATTACGGTTGGGATGTTATTCTCAACGCCGGTACTGGAATTATGGATCATCCCGATGGGCTTACAGCTGGTGTCAAGGCATTTTTTGAAGCCCTGGAACGGCTCAAACAGGGCGAGTCTTTTGACCCGAAAATCTTGCCCCAGGGGGCGCTACGCCACGCGATCGAGAAATGGGGGCTAATGGAACTTTAAGCGCCACTGGTCTTTAAGCGCCACTGATGCGATCGCATTTATAGGCATCCTTAAACTACACATCTATTTACGCTCCCTTAATTATCAAAAAAACAACAGTTTTCAGGAACGTTACTCACTAAAAACATTTATTCTTTTATATTCAATTAATTTCAATAAACTTTACAAACTTAGAGGCACAGACTGAGGCTAAATTTGTATTTAGTTAAGACTTTCTATAGACTTATGAGATTTTAGAGGCTCATAGATTAAGTTTACTGGTAAGTAGTCTGGCCTAGCCCTATATACCCTAATCTCCTAATTGCAGGGGTCAGCAGTCAAAACGCTTCTAACTGCAAGCAAACCCTTAGTGGGACTGTGTTTATATCTTATTTTGATGGCGGTCTTCTGACCTTGTAGACCCTTCTATTTACCTTCTGTTATTAACACCCGTCTATGCCTTCAAGCTATTTAAGGGTGAGTATTGATGCCTTGACCTCTCTCCAAGTTGGCCTTCTAGCAGTAAATTAAACAACTATGTCTATTACAGGTTCCCTAGAAGACTTTTCTTTACCAGAAATTTTTCAGTTTATTGAGAAAGCACATAAAACTGGATTGCTCACGCTGCGTGGCTTACCAGAATCCCAAGCAATGCCGCCACGAGTGCATTACATCTGGGTGCATCAGGGTCGTATTGTAGCAGCAGCGAATCGGTTAGATCATCAAGGTTTAGTTTCGCTGATAGAGCAATGTCATGTGGTCAGCGATCGCGTATTTGACAAACTAGTTCATTGGTGCTGTCCGCTCGATGTGCCACTGGGTTTGTACCTTAAAAATCAAGGTGTTTTACAAGCCGAACAACTGAAACGGCTCTTCCAAATTCAGGTATTGCAACAAGTGCATGCCTTGCTTCAACTCAAAGATGGGGAGTTTAAATTTGACCAGAATGTACCCATACCGACCCGAGAAATGACGGGTTTGAGCGTACCGGCGGTAGTCCTCAATCAATACAGTTTAATTAAAGTTCTTTTAGAGAAAATCGACAACTCTTGCCTGA
>DATNQP010000555.1:0-1782 GCA_036703965.1 Leptolyngbyaceae cyanobacterium | reverse complement strand
TCTGCATCGTCAGTCGGCGTTGAACTTTTTCAGCAACAGCTACCATCGGTCGCCTCCTCGTGATTTATACTCATTAAGCTTACATATTGTTTTTAGATTTTTGGTTTGAATTATCTTATGAATAAATTCAGGATTTTATAGAGGATTGAAGATTCAGCCCAAAAGCTTTCAATAAAGGACGTGTTCGTTCAACCTCAAGCAAAAGGAGGGACACCACCGCTTCAGGCAACAGGGTTTGCAATGCTATCCGGGGCACAAGCTGCCCAGTTGGGAAGATGTCTCTTGGAGAAATCGGGAAAACGGACAACGGGATAGTGGTGGTAACCACTCATCTGTATGATGGGTCTAAATCTACTGAAGGGAACGAGAACCGGCCGGACATTGAATTTTTAAAGAGCCATTCGCCGGAGCAACTGGCATGGCAGGAGGCGAAGTAGAGGGTTTATCCGTTTCGCAAATCTGGGTAATCGTGCTAGTTTCCCCGTTTACTTTGGTTACAAACACAACGCCCGTGTAACTGGGAAGTTTAGAATCCTTGGCGACAGCAGTGATCATCACGCTCTGCGTATCATCTCTGGGCGGCACAATTTGGTAGCGATAGGACTCCGTTTCCGTCCTCAGCCCAATGCTTACTTCTTCAATCTCTCTAGCAAATTTACCCACTTCCTGGTAATGCGCCTGCTGCACTTGTGTAAGGGCATACATATACTTTTTGGCTTCATCTTCTGGCTTCTCGGCTCTCTGCTCATCTGAATCCTTGAAAGTTTCCAACTCTATCACTTGGATGTTCTCAGGTACGGTTGCCACTTCAGACGTTTTCTCAAATAGTGTCGCGTTAGGTTTAAATTCTGTTGGTCTAGGTAGTCCAGGAGTCAGTCCGTCCAGTTCTAAGCGCAGCTTACCATCAGCGGTCAACTCAAAAATCGTTAAAGCTTTTTGGTCAGCGCTGAGTTGGATGTCAAGTTGCATCGGTTGAGTGGCGGGATTAATCTGGTAAGCAACCTTCATGGCAACAGAAGACCCGTCAGGTGCCGGTAGCACCACAAATAAATTGCCATTCGGCGCAAAAATAAATGTAAATACTTCCTCTGATGTGGGGTCTTTGGCTTGCCACCGTCCTAGCAATCGTTCAGCAACTGTTTTTGTTTTAGAAGCATCTTGAGCCTGAACCCCTGTCGGTGCCATTGGGGACTGAGCAGTTACCGGCATTCCTAGGGTACCCAGTAGCGCTACCAGCAGTCCATTGGCGATTAATGTCTTAGCAACTGAAAATGGTAGTGATGCACAATGTGATCGCGCATCTTGGCTACGTCTTGCTCCATTAACACGCGCTACTTGCACACGGTGTGAAAGCGCCCGAAGGTTAAAGATAATATGACTCATAAAAACAAAGCTGAGAACCTACTGGATTCTAACAGCCAGAATTCGCATCGTACATCCCGGCAGAAGTAGAGACGCGAAATTTCGCGTCTCTACAGAGGTTATGAAATTCGACCGTTGATGTAGTAATCTCTTGTCCCCTTGGCATTGAGTGCTTCCCCAAGCCGATTCAATGCATGAACATAAGCCGCTGTTCGCATCGAAATCGCTAATTCCTGAGAAAGTGACCAGATGCGCTCGGTTTCTTCAACAATTTTCTGTTTCAGACGTTGATTAACTTCCTCTAGTGTCCAATAAAGTCCACTCCGGTTTTGCACCCATTCAAAAT
The DNA here is from genome assembly GCA_036703965.1 of Leptolyngbyaceae cyanobacterium. Taxonomy (GTDB): domain Bacteria; phylum Cyanobacteriota; class Cyanobacteriia; order Cyanobacteriales; family Coleofasciculaceae; genus DATNQP01. The sequence goes on along the minus strand of DATNQP010000555.1, from coordinate 74 downwards.
AGCTAACGGTGACACCTCCAGCATTGACTAAAATATCGGGAAATACATAAATTCCCTTTGCTTCCAAAACTTGG
>DATNQP010000554.1:0-8451 GCA_036703965.1 Leptolyngbyaceae cyanobacterium | reverse complement strand
CCACTGGCGTAGGGGGGGTCGAAGTAAATGTGGTCAAAGGGCTGACCCGCAAGCGTTTTTAATCGCCCAACAACATCCCCCTGTACAACCTGAAACGTTTGTTCAGGCTGGGCAACCTTCTCCCAGTTCTGTTGAATGATGGCGCAGGCTTTAGCCCATTTTTCAATTCCTACAACCACGGATGCTCCCCGACATAGAGCCTCAGCCCCCATTGAACCTGTACCAGCACACAAATCAAGCCATCGGCAATCAGTGATGCTGCCCTGCCAGATGTTAAATATCGCTTCGCGCACCCGTGCTGCCGTTGGGCGGGTTTCTTGACCTGATAAGGTCTTTAACTGGCGATTCCCATAAATTCTCATTTACACCAAAACGCTCGTCTTCACTTGCGCCACGAAGTTAGATAAGATTTGCAGCCCTGTTGTGGAAGATTTTTCCGGGTGGAACTGAACTGCCATTAGGTTCTCGCGAGCGATCGCGGCTGTCACTATCTGGCTGCCGTGGGTGACAGTTGCTGCCCGGATATTCGGGTCAACTGGGTCAACATAGTAGGAATGGACGAAATAGACTCGGGGATTGCCGGATAACTGCTGCCAAAGCACAGAATTAGGTTGAGTAAACTCCAGCTCATTCCAGCCCATGTGGGGAATGGTGATTCCTGGTTCTGGGCGAAAGCGGCGTACAGTACCAGCAATGATTCCTAAGCCCGGTTCAGTGCCTTCTTCACTCCCCTCAAACAGCATCTGTAAGCCCAGGCAAATGCCTAAGAAGGGTTTGCCGCTGGCAATGGCTTCTTTAATCGGTTTCTCAAGTCCACGCGATCGCAAATGTTGCACAGCTGGGTCAAAGGCTCCAACTCCTGGCAACACTACGGCATCCGCCCGCTTGATGTCGGCGGGTGAATCGGTCACTTCGGGCTTTGCACCAGCTTTTTCCAACCCTTTACAGGCAGAGTGCAAATTTCCCATGTCGTAGTCTAATACGGCGATGACTGACATTGATGTGCGCCTTTCCTGACTTTTGTTCTTGGTGTTCTGTATACAGCCTTGCTTATTTCAACTGTACCTTCTTTCCCTATACTTTATGACTACCAACATTTTACTCACATCATTTGCAACTTGGCTCCCCCATCAAAAATCTAATTCATCTGATGATTTATTGATAGAGATTGCCAAACTTGAATCGCCATCTTTAACATTCGTTAGGCAACTTCCGGTTAATGTTTTTAAGGCTAGTCGTCTTGTGATTGATAAAATTGCAGAACTGCAACCGGATAGTCTTATTTGCTGTGGGATGGCGGAGAGTCGCACAAAATTAACGGTAGAATCTTGTGCGACTTGTGGAGATGCCTTAATCAAAACATGGGTGGATTTAGAGAAATTAGTTGCTGAAGCAGCTGAGATAGAAATTAGTCATGATGCTGGTAAATTTGTTTGCGAGGGACTGTATTACGAAGTTTTAAAGTATCTACAAGAGCGCAATCTAAGCACCCACTGTATTTTTGTCCACGTTCCTGTTCTGACTCAGGATAATTTCCCTGGAATCGTGGCAGATTTCCACAGGATTATCCACAAAATGGCAGGGTAGCAGGATTAGATATGAAACAGAAACCTACACGCTTGCCCCCAATGCTTATGCTGTCCCTCAAACGAAGACATAAGGTAGCGGCTTATCTCCAAGGATGTCGTTGCAGTTTCCGATACATGGTCAAAGCGCTCACAACTTACCTTGTATAACCAAAACAAGTGATTTGTGTTACCAGGAGTACCATTATGAAATTGAGAGCGCCTAGCTTCATACTTTGTGCCGGACTGCTGCTTTTCCTTCCTTTAGCTTTGCAAAAAGAGACCTCTGCTGTTGAGTACGTCACTTCTTTACGCCCTACTGACACTAGCCCGGATTGGGTTGCCAGCGAAAAGGCAGGTATGACAAAGGCAGAGCAATCCTCGTCACCAACTAACACAGTGCGTCTTAATACAGTCAAAGTATTTTTTCCGAAACAGCGGCACACCAGTAATGATTTGGGCTATGTTGAACCAGTTACTCGGACAACTGGAAGTCAAAGTTTAGCCCGGTTTGCCGTCGAACAATTGATTGCAGGTCCAACAAGGGAGGAAAGGCAAAAAGGTTTTGCAGGATCGATGCAATTGAGAGGCAGTTCTAACTGTGCTTCCGATTTCAAGCTTTCAATTTCTCAGGGAGTCGCCCGAGTGCAATTTTGTCGAACAATTGTTTCTCAGGGAGTCGGAGATGATGCCCGTACAAAAAGCTCTCTAACGGCTACACTCAAGCAATTTAAAAGTGTTCAATCCGTCATTATCCTGGACAAAAACGGCAATTGCTTTGGAGATATGAGTGGAGAAAACCGATGTTTGAATTAATTCTAGAAGTATTACACTTGGCAATATAGTGGTGCGGCTTTGGTGGAAGCTGACAATGCTTTGATAACCACAAGCCAAGTTTTACGTCGAACTCAGGTTAATTATGTGGGTTTGCATACTTAACATATTGCTATAATGGTTGTCAGTAAGATAGCGTACATAAGAAGCCGAATCGCTGTACTCTTGGAGGCGCTCGTATGCAAAGGCTCGTTATCAGGCAATCAAGGAAAACTTAACCGGTAAAGCAGAGACGTTAAGCTTCTATATTATCCATTAGAGGAGTGGGTACGCCTAGAGAATTCAATTCATGGGGGAAGTCCTTATAGTCTGCGACAAAAAAAACACCCAACGAATCCTCGCATTGCTCAAAAAGACTTCTCACTTAATTAAGCCTCTCATTACTTCTGTTGATGGCTTGCATTATTAGCCATAAGCGCTAGCTTCATCCCATAACAGAGTGTCAAGAGTCTAACAAAAGGACTCCCAGAGACTGACCCTGAAATGTTTGGAAAATACTAGAGAGCTTTTTATGTCTTACTTAGAGAAGATAGGCATAGCTTGGTGGATCGAAATTGTCACCGAGCAGCCTAAGTGTATCTACTACTTCGGACCTTTTGACAGTAGCTACGAAGCACAACTGTCTTCAAAAGGTTACCTTGACGATTTAGAACAGGAAGAAGCCCAAGTAATTGCTGTTGATATCAAGCCGGGTGAGCCAAGGGAGCTAACTATTTTTGAGAATGAATTAGGAGCTACATTCTACCCTCAACTAGCGCGATCGCTTTTTTTAGAATTACAGACTGTGCCTTGGTGAGAGAGAATACATCCACTACATAGAATAATCTGCCCAGTCCCTTTCAGTCCCCTTAAAACCGCCTTTCGTACTCCACAGCAGCTCGGCTCTCCCCCGATAAATCCGTTGCACCGCGCAGGAGAATTTCGTTATTCACCCGGTAGCGCAGACTGTACTCAAAAGGCGCAGCAGTAGTCAACTCCTTTAATACAGAAACAGAGAAATTACGGCTGATATCAACCCCTGCCTCCGCCGCTAGCCCTAGGGTGGAGGTTCGCCTTTTTTCGTCAGTTGACAGTGTGGGGAACAGGCGAAATTCACTTAATCCCAAGGCGTCACCAATCACATTTTGCACATTACCCAGCAGCGCTGAGCCAGCGAGATTAGCCAAACCGAGCGTACTATCTCCCCGACCCAAGGTATCCACAAAGCCACCCCCTAAGAGCGCAACAATTTCTGATTCACTACGGGATGGAGTACTGGTCAGTTCAATGCTATCCGCTAGCTGACTTGCCGGTCCTTCTACCCTTGCCTGGATGCGAACAGTTTGCACACTGCCAAAATTAGTCGCCAGGCCCTCGCTAATCTCCGCTGAGAGTGGGTCAGTGGGAAGCCGCCGCCCTGTTGCCTCTGCTACCGCTGCCACTAGCCGTACATCTAAAACTGGGTCGAGTCCTCGGTTAGGAACAAATTGGGCAGTATTTTCGTAACCCCGTGCCAAACGGAACTGGGTAGTAAAGAGATTCACCTGACCGCGCTGTAGCTGAATCGTTCCGTCAGGTCTAATATTATCCAGGGAACCATTAAGGGTGAGCGTCCCACTAGCGAGGAAATTCAAAATCGGAGCGCGCGTGATTTGAATATCTCTACCGAGAGTTAACTCTAAGCCATTGAACTCTGTAGGGTTAGTAGAATCAGCTGTGCCACCTGTACCCCCACCCTCACCACCAGCCGTGGCAGCACCTTCCTCTGGCAGCTGTACTTGACCATTAAATAGTGCTACTTTACCCCCAATTTTCGGAGCTAGGGCAGTGCCGGTAACGTTAACGTCTCCTTGGACACGACCTCTATAAAGTCCTTTTAGATTGAGTGCCAGCTCACCAATATTTACAGTCAGGGGATTTTCTTGGGGTGCAGGCTGATTAATGGGGATAGTTCCCGCCGCCATGACCGTACCACCACTAAACTGACCTTGTACGCCTTCGACCTGAATCCGGTCGAGGTCAAACAGCACTCTACCCGTAACATTAGTTAGGGGTTCGGGAAGTACACGCGCTCCTAGAGTGGCATTTTCTACGGTGGCAATCCCTTGAGCAACAAGTTGTGAGGGTCTGTTTGCCTGTTGGTCATACGTCCCAGCAATTTTCAACTCTACATTACCAGTGCCATTGACCCAGCTGACTTGACCATTGGAGAGGAGGTTCAAGAGAGCTAAGCCCTGGTTTTGGACATCAATGTTAAGGCTGAGTTGATTGTTTGCCGGTTCCACGGAGGCAATCGGCAGCTTGTAGGGAACACTACCGTTGATGTTTAAGGGGTCAGTTTCAGCAAGCAGAATGGTACTGCCAAAGTTGAGGCGGGCATTGGCGTAGCTGAAGCTACCCAGAGCTGACTTAACCGGTGTTTGGTTGAGTGTCGCATCGATTACAGTCACTTCGCCTCTGGCTTGCGGATTGCTAAGGCTACCGGAAAGGGTGGCGGTGGCATTCAACAGACCCGTGAAACCAACGGCTGGCGGTAGGTTTAACGCGGCTTGCAGCTGGGCGATAGAAATGTTACGCAGCTGTAGTTGTCCGGATTGTGCGTCGCCACCGATGTTGCCAGTAAAGGACGCCACACTGTCTTCCGATTGGAAGCGCAAAGGTAGTAGGCTAAGGATGCCATCTTGGAAGTTGCCTTGAGCAATCACCTGGTTAGCGCTGTAGGAACCCCACTTCCAATCTTCTCCCTGGATATCAAATTCGGCATTGATGCCAGAAGCGAGGGAGCCAACTACATTGACGGTACCCGTGAAGCGACCCTTGGCTTCGGCAAGTTTAGGTAAAGGGGAAGCCGCTTCAAGTTCTTCGCGCTGTCTGATGAGTGCTTCGACTTCTGAAAGACGCCGTAGCTGGGTTTGTAGGGGGGCTTCTGGCAATCCCGCTGTTACTACTGTGACATTACTAGCTTTGCCGTAGACGGGAGCGTTGAAGCCACGGCTCAGGTCAGAAAGGTCGAAGAGTTGCAGGGCAGTGAGAACATCCTGGAGTTCTCCTTGGGCGACCTGGAGTTGCGCTTGAAATTGAGGCCCGTTGGGGGTTTGGGTGAGGTTACCAGAGAGCAAGTATTGATTGTTGCCTTGTTTGAACTCACCATCCCCGAGAGCAACAACACCGTTAGCGTATTGGAAAGTACCCGTGAACGAGTCGCCTCTGAGGGAACCCAAGATTGGATTAGCGATCGCAACATCCCCAGAAATACCATAAGTATTCAGGTTAACAGCAAGGTTACCAGAAAGTCGTCCAGAGATCGGTTGGGATGCGATCGCAGTTGGTAGGGGTGCCAACTGTTTGATAATGTCAATCGGGAAATCTTGTGCATTCACCAGCAGCAATTCCCCTTGCCGAGTGCCATTGGCAATTGCTTCCTGAGTTTGTACTAAAAATGAAACTGGCTGGTAATTGGCTCCCAGTGCCACATTAATTTGGTCTTGAGTACCCCTAAGTTGCAAATTTACCCCTTGCCCAGGTACCGCACTCACACGACCGGCAAGCAACGGTTCAAATTCCAGACCCCCAGCAACAAAGTCCCGCAGCCGCAAGTCACCATTGACATTAGGAGCTGTTGGTGTACCTGCAATGCGACCGTCAAAATCCGCTCGTCCCGCTAAATTTACAGACTTAGGCAGGGCGGCGGGTAGCTGTTGCAGATTCAAATCCTCTGCTTGCACATTGAGATTAAACGAACGTATCGCCTGTAATCCACTATTTGCCAAGTTGACATCAACAACGCCGTTAGCGCTGAATCCGCTTGCCGTTGCCTGTTGAATCTGCAACTGTTGACCATTCCAGACAATCGATGCTGCCAAGGGTCGGTCAATCAAAGCCAGACCTTCACTAAAATTCAGCTGACCACTAGCTTGGATTGCTGAGGGTGAGAGCGCCGCCAGGGAACCAGAGACATCCAACCTGCCACCCAAGCGTCCTCGTAAATCCTGAGAAAACCCTGCTAACTGGACACCAGTCGGTTCGACAACCGCCTGAAAGCGACCATTAGCAAGTTGCACATTACTGGCAGTGACAGTACCCCCTGCCACATTTAAACTTCCAGAACCGCTACCACTAATTGTCGAAGGGCTGAAAGAAGTGAGACTTCCCGATAGATTAAAGTTGCCGGAGAGCGGACCGCGTAACTGTGGTGGTACCTGAGCCAGACGCTCCACCTGTACACCGGATGCTCGGACTTGGGCATTGAAGCGACCATTAGCAAGTTCTACATTACTCGCGGTAATAGTACTCCCTGCCACATTCAAGCTTCCAGAACCACTGCCACTAATTGTCGAAGGGCTGAAAGAACTCAAAGAGCCAGAAAGATTAAAGTTCCCCGAAACAGGACCCCGGAATTGCGGTGGCACCTGAGCCAAACGCTCCAACTGCACACCGGATGCTTGGACTTGGGTACGGAAGCGACCATTAGCAATTTGTACATCACTCGCCCTAACAGTACCCCCTGCTACATTTAAACTTCCAGAACCACTGCCACTAATTGTCGAAGGGCTGAAAGACGTTAAACTTCCCGATAGATTAAAGTTACCAGAGACTAAACCCCTCAACTGCGGTGGTACCTGGGCAAGACGCTCCACCTGGACAGCGGAGGCTCGGACTTGTGCCTGAAAACGCTGCCCTGCTACCTGCACATTACTAGCGGTAACACTACCCCCTGCCACCTTAAGATTGGTAGAACCTGTGGCACGAAGGTTCTGAATGTTGTCGAGGGAACTAGAAATCTGCCCTCTTGCGGTAACTAAACCAATAGGAACTGGCAGTTTGACATTATAATTTTTAGCGATCGCGTCTCCTGGAACATTAGTCGCTTGGACATTAAAGACCACATTCCCCGATTGACCGAGTTTAACCTGACCATTTCCCGTCACCAGACCGCCAACCGTTGGCGTTGCCCGCAAGTCATTAACGGCTAGTGTTGAACCAACTAGCTTAAAATCAGCACTGATGGCGCGAAAGTTCACTCGGTCAACCTGAGCTTGCTTCGTGGTCACAAACTCCCCAGAAACAATGGGTTCACTTAGAGGTCCCGTGACCTGAAGGGCGGCTTGCACCTGTCCTGACAACACCACCGGCAACTTTTTGAAATTAAACGCCTGTAAAACCTTTTGCACTTCAACAGGTTGGGTTCGTGCCGACAAGTTGATGTCTGCCTGCGTGTCTAGCACCCCATTCGCTTGGGCAGGAATCTGACCAAAGAGGGTTGTGACGTTCTCCAGCCCTACTTTTGTCCCTTTAAACCGCAGCAGACCATTTGTTTTAGCAAAAGGCTTTGGCAGCACAGCCAGTCGCGCTGTGACATTTTCAAGTGTTGCAGTTCCCAAAAACTGCAATGGCTGGTCAGGTCGGATTTGCATTTCCAGATTGCCATCAAGCTGACCAGCGTTTAGCACCAGTGGAAGTTGGAGTAACCGACCGACTTCAGTCGCAACAAGGTCGCTTCCAGAAACTGCCAGGTTTGTCTCTTTCTCTGGGGGGCGACTTTCTCCTTGAATCCGAAAATTCCCCCCCTTGACTAATTGACCGTCCAAGTCGAGGCGAATCAGCTTGTTGTCATTGAAAAAACGACTCGCGCCAGAGGGAAGTAAAATGGCTACTGGTTGCTGAAGTTTGCCCGCTTGTGACCTCGGTACCAGCACAACATTGGCATCCCGAACCCGCAATGCCTGTAGCTTCACATCAATCGCACCCTTCTCTAAAGTCTGTAGTTGGGTAGAAACCCAGACCCTCTCCTTATCCTGTTCAATGTATACATCCGGCTTAAGTAGGATGATCTCCAGCTCTAGGGTGCGGTTCAATATGAGTTTCAGGGGGTTAAACGCCACATCCACCGCCTCTATGGAAACCCGATCAGGGTCTGTGGGCGTCGCTGGTACCTTTGAGGCACCAAACCGCAAACCATTGAAGGAAAAGCTTTCCACTTGACCGAGATTTAACGGACGATTGAGGAGCCGAGTGATGTTCTTTTCAACCATCGGTCCTAATTGCCTATTGACAAAAAACCATGCCCACGCTA
>DATNQP010000553.1:0-2602 GCA_036703965.1 Leptolyngbyaceae cyanobacterium | reverse complement strand
CGATCAGGAGCAACACCCATTTCTTGTGATGCTTCACCCGTCACTTGTTTGGACTTTTCCGGTCGGCGACGCTCCCACTCTATATCAAACTGCCTTAGGTTTGCTTCTTTATCATGCCGCCTGTGCCAGAGTTTCAACGTGAAGTGCCAGTCTTCTGCTCCCTGATTTATGGGACGGTTGTCTTCCAGAATCTCCAAAAAATCTTCAAGGCGGTGGATTGCCTCCTTGATTTGCTCTTTAGTTAACTTGCCATCCTTTTGGCATACAGTGGTCAACTCTTCAAGGACTCTCACCTTTGTCCTGACAACCAGCTGCTTCTCAGTTTGCCAATTGGCTTGAATTTGTATGCGATCGCGATTATCCAATTCGTCATTGGCATAAGCCAACAGTGCCTCTAAAAGGCATTTGGTGTGCTTTTTAGCTTGAGGACCATAGCTTGGTCTCGCCATTGCTGCTGTCCCAACCTTTTTAAAGTTCGGGGATTCCCCTGATTGAAGGCAACATTCTGTAGTTGCCTATGTTTGATTCTAATAGGACTTTCAGGTTGAGCTTGTACAAGTTAGAATTTTCCAATTAATTTCTAAGCTTAAACTCATTCTACTGACGCTAAAAACCTGAAGAATGGTCAATAGCGTAGGGTTTTGAGGAACTAAATTCGTGAAGCTTAGCAGACTTTGCCTGTATGGCGATCTGGTTCCGTCAATTCAACACCCTCTTCGGTTATGCTCCTCTTAGTGCTGAGTTAAGCATAGTGAGGCTACTGGAAAAGAGCATCTATTGAGCTGAATTAAACCCGCTTCTATTCAGAGGTTTTTATATGGAAACGAACGATCTGATTGCCTTAATTCATCCCGCGATCGCAGTATTCTTCGTCTTTCCCTTAATTGGCATGGTAGTTAATTTTGCATGGCAAACTCGCCAGCGGCGCTTGCAAACTAATAATGGAGGCAAAAGCAAAATTGCGCCCGTTGTGGGACGCGAGCATGTTGATCTGGGGAGCTGGCTGACAGGAAGTGTCGTAGGGCTTGCCTTAATCGGCGTCGCTTACCCCATTTTCGAGCATATCTTGTCTGAACAAGTCTGGAGCAAAAATCCGTTCCAAGTTGTCTTTATCATGCTGATGTTTGTCGCCACCATTGCCTCTTTAGTATTGCTTTATCGAACAAAGCAACGACACTGGCGGGCAATTTTTGCAACTCTCACTGGCACGGGTTTAGTCGTTCTCGGTTGCCAGGATGGAGTTTTTCGGCGAACGAATGAGTGGTATTGGTCCCATTATTATATTGGGATAACTGCTACCCTGCTGATGGTATTCTCGTTAGCGATTGTTGAAGATATTTACAAAGATCGGTCAAATCGCTGGCGCTACGTCCACATTATTTTGAACTGCCTTGCCTTGCTTCTATTTATGGGACAAGGGATGACTGGCACACGAGATTTACTAGAAATTCCTCTAAGTTGGCAGAAACCCTACATCTATCAGTGTGATTTTGGGAATAAGACTTGTCCTAAACCTGCGCCACCAACGCAAGGTTAAGAACAGAACTCTCACCCTTGCACAAAATCAGAGCCAGAATCCCGCAGGCTAGAGAGCCGTGGGAGCCTCAAAAAAATCAAGTAAGCAAGCCCACCCTTACAAGGGGTGGGAGTGCCGAATAGTTAGAACCATGAACTATCGCCTGCTGCGGGGCAAATAGGCGATGGGGTTAACCGCTCCTCGTCCAGGCGGATGCACTTCAAAGTGACAGTGCGGACCCGTACTGCGACCTGTGCTGCCCATTTCAGAAATTTGTTGACCTTGTGCAACTTCTTGCCCGCGACGCACCAAAATTCGGTTGTTGTGGGCATAGATGGTCAAGCTGCCATCAGGATGTTGAATTTCCACCAAATTACCATAGCCACCCTTATTCCAACCGGCGCTAACAACAATACCAGGAGCAGCCGCAACAACGGGTGTACCGACGGGAGCCGCAATGTCAATCCCCTTGTGCATCCGTCCCCAACGCCTACCGTAACCTGAGGTTAGTACGCCCTTAGTTGGCCAGATGTAGCCATTGAATTGAGTAGGGCTACCCGGCAGGTACATATCCGCTGGCGACAGAGAGGGCAGTTCAGGAGAAACTGTGTCTCCCACTGGCGTCTGAATCATCGGATTATAACTGTCTGCTGGCGCTGGGGAAGCTGCCAAAAGTTCTCCCTGGGATGCTGAGGAAGCAGTGACCGGTGGAGGTACTTCGATCTGAATCGAACCCTGCTGAGCTGGCTGCTGTTGCCGCCGCTTTTCAAGCTCTGCCTGTAAGGCTTCGTTGTGCCCGTTAGGATTAAACTCTGGATTAATCCTGGATGGTGTAGAAGCGTTATTCAAGCTCGGAGCAACCGGCGTTGGCACCGTTGGAACTGCAATATTCTGCGGCGCACTGGCTTGACCACCTTCTTTCGGATGCTGATATTCTTCCCGCAGCCTGAAGATGTCAGCCCTTAATCGCTCAATATAGGGGTTGTACTGAGAGTCAGACGGCTGACTCTGCTGAGTGTCAACCACGACTGAGGACGTGGGTTGCGAAGTATCCCCAGTGGTAGATTGCGCCACAATTGAAGGCGG